>VGZY01000065.1 GCA_016872355.1 SAR202 cluster bacterium
GATATCTGACACCAGCTTTCCCATCTTTTCCCAGTCCACAACTTGGGCTATCCTCTCCAATCGCTCGTTACGCCCAACCTGCTCGGGAAGGAACGCTTCGATCATGGACGGGTTTCCCATATTGCGGTGCATGGCTCACTCCATTTTGCTATATCTTCCTCGCACATGTATGATTATCGCCTCTACCCCGGGTTATGCAAAGGTCTCCTCAGGGAAGGGGCAGGGGTTAGGTCGGGGTAGCTGGGCGCCGGCCATACGTAACACATAAGGAGCCTGACATGACCCTGACGGACAAGGACGCTCTCATTCGCCTCGGCGCCGGCGAGCCGATGGACAAGGTCGCCGCCGCCGCCGGTATGAAGGCGGACGCCTTCCGCGACTGGTTCAGCCGGCAGGCCACGGCCCGCGTGGCCGATACGGCGGGCTCCAAGAAGGCGAAGCTGAGCGGCGACGTCGAGATCATCCGCGACAGGTGGGGCGTCCCGCACATCTACGGCTCCACGGACGACGCAGTCTTCTTCGGCTACGGCTACGCGATGGCCCAGGACCGCCTGTTCCAGCTGGACTACTACCGCCGCCGCGCGATGGGCACGCTGTCCGAGGTCCTCGGCCCCTCCGGCCTGGAGCTGGACACCGTCGCCCGCACCATCGGCTTCAACCGCCTCTCCCGCCTCACGGTCAAGAAACTCCCGCCGCAAACGCACAAACGCCTCCAGTGCTTCTCGGACGGCATCAACGCCGTCATCGAGCAATCAAAAGACAAGCTCCCCATCGAGTTCGCGCTGCTGGACTACAAGCCCGCGCCGTGGACTCCGCAGGACTCCGTCGCCGTGTGGAAGGAGTTCCAGTGGTACCTGACTGGCCGCATGCCCGTCATCGCCATCCCTGAGCTGGCGAAGCGCACGCTCGGCGACGGCCCGCTCTACAAGCTCTTCCTGAAGGGCGAGGCCGACAACGAGTCGATCATCCCGCCCGGCTCCTACGAGCCCCGCCGGACCTGGGAGGAGCCCGTAGGCGAGGTCATCAGCGACCCTAACGAGGGCATCGGCAGCAACAACTGGGTCGTCGCCCCCTCGCGCAGCGCCTCGGGCGCGGCTATGGTCGCCAGCGACCCGCACATCGCCTTCGGCGCGGCCAACTGCTGGTACGAGGCGCACTTCTCCGGCGGGGCGTTCAACGCCGTCGGCTCCGGATATGTCGGCGTCCCCGGCATCCTCTTCGGCCGGAACGACCGCATCGCCTGGGGCATCACGAACAACATTTGCTCGCAGCGCGATTTGTACGCCGAGAAGACGGACGCCGCCCACACCGGCCACTTCCTGTACGATGGCAAGTGGGAGAAGGCGAAGGAGATCGTCGAGGAGATAAAGGTCAAGGGCGGCCAGACGGTCAAAAAGTCGGTCAAATACTCCCGCAACGGCCCAATCGTCGACGAGATCCTGCCCGCGCCGCTCCGCAAGATGGGTCCGGTGACGATCAAGTGGCTGGGCGCTTCGATCTCCGATGAGATCACCAGCATGCTCGCCTTCAACCAGTCGAAGACCGCCTCCGAGGCGCGCGGCACGCTGAAGGGGTGGTTTGTCCCTACTCTGAGCTTTGTCTTCGCCGACCGCGAGGGCCACATCGGCTACAAGTGCAGCGGCCGCCTGCCCATCCGCGACGGCTGGGACCGCGCCTTCCGTCCCGGCTGGGACCCCGCGCACCAGTGGAAGGGCGTCACGCCGTTCGAGCGCATGCCGGAGCTGTCCGACCCCACCAACGGCTGGATACGCACCGCCAACAACCGCACCGCGCCGGAGGACTTCCCCTACCCGCTTGGCGGAACCTGGAGCAGTGGCCACCGCGCCATGCGCATCCGCCAGATGCTTGAGGAGCAGGAGAAGTTCACCCGCGAGGACTTCGCCCGCATGCAGCGCGATGTCCTCTCCATCCGCGCCGTCGAGTGTGTCCCCGGTATCGTACGGCTGCTGGAGCACCACCCGGACCCCAAAATCAAGGCCGCTGTAAAGTGCCTCAAGTCCTGGGACAGCCGCATGGAGCCCGACCGCGTTGCCGCCTCGATATTCGACATCTTCTTCCAGAAGTGGTGCGAAGCGATAGCGGCCGAGCGGTTCACGCCGGACTCCGTCATGGTCATGGCGGGCGCTGCGGGCGGCATCGCCGTGGAGCTGCTCGCCGGCGACAAGCTCGGATGGTTCTCGAAGCGCAAGTACGAGGACGCCGTCTCCGGCTCTATGCTGGAGGCAATCGCCTTCCTGGAGGGCAAGTTCGGCAAGGACATGGACAACTGGAACTGGGGCAACCTGCATCGCCTCAAGCTGGCGCACCTGCTCTCCGGCAGGGGCAGCCTGGGCGAGCTCCTCGACCGCGGGGGCGATCCGTGCCACGGCAACGGCACGACGGTCTGCAACACCGGCTTCGACCCCAACTACATGGCGGCGCTGGGCGCGAACTACCGGATCAATGCCGACCTCGCAGAGGACCCGCCCGGCCTGTGGTCGGCGGACTCCTCCGGCACGTCCGGCAACCCGGGCAGCAAGAACTATTGCGACCAGTCCCAGACATGGCTCTCCGGAAAGCACAAGTACATCCCCATCGACCGCAAGCGCGTCGAAGCCGGGGCGGAAGCGAAACTGACAATCAAAGGAACTGCGTAAATAGATAACACCCGTATCGGCGTTCTCGGCGTCGGCGCAATCGGCGGCCTCATCGGCGGCAGCCTCGCACGCGCGGGCTACGACGTGACGCTCATCGACACCTGGCCCGCGAACGTCGAGAAGATCAAGGCGGACGGCATCACCGTCAAGACGATGGAGGAGGAGTTCAACGTCAAGTCGACCGCCCTCCACCTGGGGGAGCTCTCGGCGGCAAACAAGTCCTTCGACATCGTCTTCCTCGCCTTCAAGTCGTTCGACACCGCGTGGGCCTCGAAGTTCATCGAGCCCTACCTCGCGCCCGGCGGCTACGTCGTCTCGGCCCAGAACGGCATCAACGAGGAATCCATCGCCACGGTCCTCGGCTGGACGCGCGTCGTCGGCCTGGTGATCACCCTTGGCGCAGCAATATACGAGCCCGGCAGGCCGCAGCGCACGAGCCCATGGACCGACCGCACTGCCTTCACGATGGGCGAGCCGAGCGGACTCGTGTCGCCGCGCCTTGAGAAGCTCTGCAAGGTCATGGGCACCGTCGGGCTGTCCAAGACGACGACCAACCTCTGGGGCGAGCGCTGGGGCAAGCTGTCCGTCAACGCAATGGGCAACTCCCTCGCCGGCATGGGCGGCCTCAAGACCGCCGAGGTCTACCAGAACCCCGTCCCGCGCAAGCTCACCATCCGCGTCGCGCACGAGCTCACCCAGGTTGCCACGGCGCTCGGCGTGAGCGTCGGCCCCATCGGCGGCATCGCCGCCGCGCGCTTCACGGAGGCGATGCAGGACGGCGCAAAGATGGAAGCGCTTGAAGGTGAGATGGTAGAGCGCAGCAAGGCGCTCGGGATCGGCCGCCCCTCCATGGCCCAGGACCTGATGAAACGCCGCAAAACGGAGATAGACTTCCTCAACGGTCATATCGTGACCAAGGGCCGCGAGATCGGCATCGCAACACCCGTCAACGAGCAGGTGGTGGCCACACTGAAGCGCGTAGAGCGCGGCGAGATAACGCAGTCGATAGAGAATGTGCGGGGCGTAAGGTACTAGAGGGGTACGGGGTACGGCCCCGATTCGAGGACTTCCCGATTCCCAAGGGTCATACGGGATCTGCGATATCGGGGGCCAGAGCGAGGTACGGGGTACGGTAACAGCCGGAGCAGCCGTTAGCCCTCACCCTTTGGGTCAAAGCACCCAAAGGCCTCTCCCTCGGGGAGAGGAGGGAACAAGCAGCCACCTAACCCCTGGCCCTTCCCTGAGAGGGAAGGGGTTCTGAAGCCGAGCCCTCGGCTCGGCGGGTTATCTCCGGGCAGTTGCCTCGATGGGAGTCTGAGGCGCAGCCCTCAGTGGGGTACGGGGCGAAGCCCCGCACCGGGGTCTGGGGCGGAGCCCCAGGGTACTGTTCCCCCTCTCTCCGTGCACGGAGAGAGGGGGCCAGGGGGAGAGAGGTCTGGGCGGTGTCCGGTACCAGAGCGAGCCACACCTTCCCGGGTATCCCTTGCCTTTGGGAGTACAGAGGGCGAAACCCTGGCTGGGGTTTGGGGCGAAGCCCCACGGATATTTTCTCATTCCCCCTTCAGAGCGAAGCGATAGAAGGGGGTCAGGGGGATGTCCGAAGGCGTTGGTAACTGGCAGTCCCACTATAAACGTGTTACCCTTCGTCGTGATGGCTTTTAACTCCATCCGACCAGGAGGTCCCCCTATATCCCGCTTCCGCGACTCCCGCGATGTCGGCGCCTGCTTCCTGCTCGCGCGCATGAACAAGGACGGCTCCTACGGCGACATTAAGCTCGGCACCGGCCAGTACTACAAGACCGTATGGGCCCTCCAGTGTTCCGGCTACTCCAACGAGGCTAACCGCATCCTTGACTGGGTGCGCCGCACCGGGATGACGGACAAGGGCGACTTTGGCCCCAGGCCGTCCGGGCCGCAGGACTACGACTACACGTACCACAACATGTGGATCGTCATCGCCGCGCACCGCCTGGGCCAGCTCGATATCGCCCGCCGGGGCATGGACTTCCTCACGAGCTACCACGACCCCGACAACGGCGGCTTTTACTCCGCCGCCGAGAAGGGCGATGTCGGCAATCTCCAGGACATGTTTATCGTCGCCTTCGGCGGCCTTGCGGCCCTTCAGACAGGCCGCTTGGAGCTTGCGCGCGGCACCGGAAAGTGGTTCGAGACTGTCATGAACGCACAGCCGAACTTCCCTGCACAGATCTACACCGTCTACTCCCGCGACGCGGGACTGCATACGAAAGATACCGGCGGCCGCTACCTGGTGAACGCGCAGACGACCGTCGACCAGCAGTTCTTTCAGCCCGGCGCGGCGGCGGCGTTCCTTGCGCGGCTATACCAGGCCACAGGCGAGCGCCGCTGGCTGGACCTCGCCACGGAGTACATGCGATTCCCGGAGAACGCAAGCGACTTCCTCTTCAAGATCGTCCGCGCCGGGAAGGTCGGCTATGCCGCCTCTATCCTGTACACTATGACCGGCCAGGCGAAGTACCGCGACATGGCCATACGAATCGGCCACAACCTGGTCGCGCTCCAGTCGCCTGAGGGCTGGTGGACCACCGTCGGCGGCAACGCCGCAAACATTGAGTCCACCGCGGAGCGCGTGGCCTGGATGGACGAGATCGACCAGGCGGTGGGCCACCTGGTCTGAATAGTGAATTGAGAATAGTGAATAGTGAATTGAGCAGCCGGGACGTGCCAAGACCATCCACGTCTTGGAATGAACGGCGTCCAAATCCACCGTTAAGCAGTCACACCATGGACCGCTTCCGCGCAGCCCGCGACAAAGGCGCCGCCTACCTTCTCCGCAACGTGCACCCGGACGGCAGCTTCGGCAGCCCCGCGAAGGGCGTCACCGATTATTACAAGGTCATCTGGGCGCTGCAGGTCGCCGGGGAGACACACGCAGCCAACTCCATCTGCAATTGGGTGCGCCGCAACGGCATGACCGCTGAAGGCGACCTCGGCCCACGCCCGCCGGAGGCGAACGGCTATTACTACAACTACTACAACGCCTGGGTTGTAATCGGCGCGCACAAGCTGCAGCAGTACGACCTCTCGATGCGCGGGATGGACTTCATGCTGCGCACCTGGGACGAGGAGAGCGGCGGGTTCTTCTCAAGCGTCACGGAGCGCAAGAGCACCACGGAGATGGACCTGTGGGTGGTCTCCGGCTGCGGCCAGGCGGCGCTCATCACGGGCCACATCGACGTCGCGCGAGGGGTCGGCAGGTGGATGCGCACGCTCATGGAGCAGCAGCCCAACTTCCCAAAACAGCTTTACTCCGTCTACACGAAGGCGCAGGGGCTGATCACGAAGCTGGACCCGGCCACCGAGACCCGATACGTCATGAGCCAGGACGCCCAGCGCGACCAGTACTTCTTCCACCCCGGCATCGCAGGCGGCTTCCTTTCGAAGCTGTTCATGGCGACCGGCGAGCGAGAGTGGCTCGAGATGGCGAAGAAGTACATGGTGGTCGCCGAGGGCGCGAGCGACTACCTGATGAAGCTTGGCCGCGCGGGGAAGGTGGCCTGGGCGGCCTCGGTGCTGTGGACTCTGACCGGTGAGTCAAAGTACCGCGACATGGCCATACGCATTGGCGATAACATCATCGCGATGCAGCAGCCGGACGGCAGTTGGCACCAGAGCAACGACGGCACTGCGGAGATGACGGCATGGCTGGACGAGGTGTACCAGGCCGTGGGCGCCGGCTGAAACCGGCGGTACCCCGCACCCGCAAACATAAAAGGCCCCCGGAGATCCAGGGGCCTTTTGACTAGCAGGACGGACCTTGTTACTTCTTCTTCGGGGCCGCTGGCTTGGCCGCGGGTGCGGAGGGCTTGGCGGCCGGTGCGGCCTTGCCACCTGCGGGCTTCGCTGCGGGCTTTTCGTGATGCGCCATCTGAAATCCTCCTTCATTAGTTTCGACAATCTTACATCAACTTCGCACGTTTGTCAATATCTTGCGAATCCTGTCCTTCACAGCACCACATGTTGTGGTATTCGTACCACCGGAATAGATGGGATACATCCCCGACGGGCAATAGAAAAGGCCCGTCTTGTGACGGGCCCTCACATTCCTTCTCACTGCGCCGGCGGGACTACTTTGCCGCGCCGACTTCCAGCTTCGACAGTTGTGCCTTTAGCTGCTCCACAACGTGCTGGTACTCCTTGAACACCTGCCTGCTGGTCACAGTGGCCGGCTTGGAGGTGTCTCGGTACTCCTTGCGCATCTCCAGCCTGCCCAGGAACGGCAGGCCCATCTCCACGGCAAGGTCCTCACCTCCGCCGGAGCCGAACATCTCGCCTGAGAAGTTCTCAACAATGCCCAGAACATTAATCTTCAGCGTCTTGATCATGTTAATCGAACGCATGGCGTCGATCCTGGCGAGCTCCTGCGGCGTAGCGACGATCACGAAGCCGTCCATCGTCAGCGACTGCATGATGGTCAGCGGCGCGTCGGAGGTGCCCGGAGGGAGGTCGATGAGCAAGTAATCCAGGTCGCCCCAGTCGGTCGACTGCAGGAGCTGGCTGATGGCGTTGTGGATCATCGGCCCGCGCCAGATGATCGCCTCTTCTTCCTTCTGCTGGAAGAAGCCCATGGACATCACGCGCACGCCGTAGCGCTCCGGGGGCATGAGCTTTTTGTCCTCGGTCACCAGCGGCGGCTCGGACACCTTCATCGCCCGCACCACGTTGGGGCAGTCGATATCGACATCCAGGATGCCGACTCGCGCGCCCTCCTGGGCCAGCGTGACGGCCAAATTGCACGCGACGGTGGTCTTGCCCACCCCGCCCTTGCCGCTGTAGACGCCTATCTTGTACTTGATTCTGCCCAGGGAGTTGGCGATGTTCCGCTTCTGCTCCCAGGTGCGCTTCATCTGCTCGATCTTGGCGCGGGCCTGCGCCGCCTGGGCCGATTGCGGCCCGGCCTGCTGCTGCCCTACCTGCCTCGGCGCGGCATGGGCATGGCCCTCGTGAGAGTGACCTTCGTGTCCGTGTTCCTGTGTCATCGCGTCCTTCGTGCCCGGCCTGCTGGCCTTGTATTTGCCAACGACCAACTTCTAACTGCCACCGACCTGAAACCCTAGTCCAGCCCCAGGATTGCCTTGCCGTCTTCTGTGATCATCTCCGGCGTCCACGGCGGGTCGTAGACCATCTCAACCTCAACGTCTTCCACGCCCTCCAGCTCCGCGATGCGCCACTCCGCCTGCTGGGCGATATACGGACCCATGCCGCAGCCCGCGAACGTGAGCGTCATCTTGACCTTCACGTTGCCCTCGTCAACCTCGCAACCATAGACAAGCCCAAGGTCAACCACATTGACCGGTATCTCGGGGTCGAAAACGTCCTTGAGCGCCTGGAGAACGTCCTCCCGTGTGATCGTTGCCGCCTGCGTCATGAATCGTTCTCCATACCTGTTACAAAGAAATTTGACAATGCAACTACATTCTATATATTCAGGTAGGGGCAGTCAAATGAACCGGGCGGCCCATCACGCGCGGCAGGAAGACGGCAACGGCCAGCCCCCTGAACAGCCCCGCAATGAGCAGAAGCGTGAGCACCTGGAACTCGAATATCTCAGGCAGGCGGGAGGCAATGATGCCTCCGCCGACCGCCCCGATGAACGTACCCAGGGACGCCATCGCCCTGAAGGAGCCGAGGGCCGCCGGCCGCTCCTCGAGGTCGGACTGCTCCAGCACGAAGTTGAAGGTAGCCAGGTTCCATGCGGCCGTGAATATCCCCACCTGAATAAACATTACAAGCAGGAACCAGATGTTGCCGGAGACTAGGAATACGAGTGGCCACGTTGCCATTCCCGGCGTGGACAGCCACAGCACGTGGAGGTTGCCCTTCCTGTCCGCGATCCTGCCGAAGAGCGGCATCGCCGCCATGACGGCGATGTTCATGATCACGCCCAGCCCCACGAACACCGTGTAGCTGACCTCCAGATCGCGCAGCATGTACACGGCTATGAACGGCACGCTCGAACCCATCCCTATGTGGAAGATGAGAATGAAGAGGTTGTACCTCCCGAGCACGCTCTGTCCCATCTTCGCAAACTGGCCGTAGAGAGACACGGCGGGCTTGAGCCGCATCCCGGGCCGCGGGTCCACCACCTGCGTGAACATGGCGGCGGAGATAAGCCTCGCGGCGGTAGCCACCACAAACGCCATCACGAAGCCCCATACCGCCGCGTCGCCCAGGATGTCCAGTGAGAATGCAGCGCCCACGCCGACCCCAACCGCGACCAGTGTCGCCAACGACCCTCGCATCCCCAGGTACTTGCCCCGGCGGAACGCGGGCACCATGTCGGATATCCAGCTCCCCCATGGCCCGTCGCCCAGCAGGAAGAGCGCGACGCCGAGCGCGCTCAGCGCTATCATCGTCCATACTCTGTATTCGGCCGGTAGCCACGGCACCGCCGCCAGGAGCAAGAACGGCAGCGCGCCAAGCAGGATGATCGTCATGAGCATGCGCTTGCGCCCGCCGCACCACTTCACGAAGTGCGCGGCCCTGAGCTGCGCGGAGGCGCACGTGAGCTCCACCGCCCCGCTGTACACGCCCATCTGGAAGGTGCTGGCCCCAAGCCATACGGCAAACGGTGCGAGCAGGTTCTGGAAGACCGCGAGGGTTATCGCCCCGGGGATGACCTCTATGAACATGATCCGCGCGCCGCGCTTCCGTTCGGGGCGGTCGTACTCGGATGTCAGTGAAGTCGGCTTGTCTATTGCAGCTTGTGTCATATGTTATTCGGTCTTTTGCCGCGCCGGCTTAGCCGGGGCCGCCCTGAACAGGTCCACTAGTGAAGCACGGAACGATCTCCCGCTCGTCCCGCGGACGAACTGCAGAACTGCGAAGACGGAGGCCGTTCTTATCACGGCGCTGACTGCGAACATCGTTAGAAGAGAGTAGCCGAAGATGCCAGGCACCCTGGACGCGATGACCCCGCCGATGATTGCGCCGATGAACAGACCGGCTGCCATCATGCTCCGGGCATACCCGACGGCGGACGGCCGCGCGCCCTCCTCAGAGTGCTCCAGCACGAAGTTGTAGAGCACTATCGCCCATCCCGCGGTGACCGCCCCCACGATTGCGTACGCTGTCGTCAGGTACCAGAGGTTGGGCGAAACCAGGTGCACCAGCGGCCAGAGACCGTTGGTTATGCCCGTGACAACCAGCACAAACATGTTCCCGCGCCGGTCGCAGACCTTTCCCCACCAGGGCAGCGTGAGCGCCATAGTGACGAACTGCACCATGTTCAGGGCCACGAAGACCGTGTACTTCAAGTCGAGATCGCGCAGCAGGTACACGCTGAAGAACGGCGTCCCGAAACCAATGCCGATGTGGTACCACAAAAGAAAGATGTTGTACCTTCCCAAAAGGCTGCTCCGGAGACCGTAGAACATCTTCCACGGCATTGGTCCCGGCTGCAGCTTGAGCTCAGGCCTCGGGTCCACAATCCGCCAGTAGAACGCAAGGGAAACCAGCCTGGCAGCCGCAGCTACGCTGAACGCCGCAACGAACCCCCACAGCACCGCGTCGTGCAGCAGGTCAAGGACAAACGCCCCGCAGAGTCCCACAGCCATCGTCGTCACGCTTACCATGGACATCCGCAGGCCCAGGTAGCGGCCTCGCCGGTGCACCGGCACAAGATCGGACATCCAGCTTCCCCAGACAGGGTCAGCCACGACGAAGAGCGCCACGGCGACGCCACCTATCGGGATAAGCGCCCACACCCTCGCGCCTTCAGGAAGGAGCGGAACGAGTGAGATGAAGACCCATGGCAGCGCGCCCACAGCCATCGTCGCCAGAAGCATCCGCTTGCGCCCGCCCATCAGGCCCACGAGCCTGGCAGCGAACATAAGCGAGGCGGCAATGAACATATTCACAACCGCGCTCAGAATGCCGACCTGGAAGGTGGAGGCGCCGAGCCTGATGGCGAACGCAGCCAGGAGGTTCGACTGGACCGCCTCCGGCACGCAGCCGAAATTCGACTCGACAAGCATCAGCCGAGCGCCGCGCTTCCTCTCCGGCCGCTCGTACTCGGAAAAAACGCTCGGTTGTACATCGGTCGCTACTGTCGTCACGTCAGTCTTTGTTTCGGAGAGCGGAGCAGTCCCGCCAGCCGTGAGAAGTACCCCTGTCCCTCGTTGCTCTCATCCTTCAGTACGCTCGGCAGCACGCCGATGCTCGCAACGCGCAGCACAGTAGTTATCACGCACATCGTCAGAAGCGGGTAGCCGAACATCGCCGGCACGCGCGTGGCGATCAGGCCGCCCAGAAGCGCGCCCGTGAACATTCCAAGGGAAATCACGCCCCTGGAGTACCCAACGGCAGAGGTCCGCATCGTATCCTCAGAGCGCTCGAGCACGAAGTTGTAGAGCACTATGCCCCAGCCGGCCTGCGTCATTCCCACGACCGCGTACGCGACAAACAGGTAAAGGATGGAGGTCGAAAATACATGGACGATCGGCCACAGGGCTACGGCAAGTCCCGAGAGCACAAGGACGAACATGTTGCCGCGCCTGTCTACTAAACGGCCCCACCACGGCATTGTCAGGGCTACCGCGATGTTGCAGACCATGTTCAGGCCCACGTAAACCGTGAAAGAAACGCCCAGGTCTCTCAGTAGATACACACTGAAGAAGGGGCTGCCTATGCCGGCCGCAAAGTGGAACAGGAGCAGGAACTTGTTGTAGCGCCCCAGCACGCTCCTGTTCATCTGCCTGAACTGCGTCCAGGGCATCGGCCCCATGTGCAGCTTCAGGTCCGGCCTTGGATCGGGTATACGCGTATAGATGACGAGTGAGACTATTCTCGCCGCGGCTGCCACAAGGAATGCCGCCGCAAAGCCCCACATCACCGCGCCGTGCAGCCTGTCCAGCACCGCCGCGGCGGACATGCCGACGGACATCGTCGTCAGCGTGACCATCGAGCCGCGCACGCCCAGGTAACGGCCGCGCCGGCTGGAAGGCACCAGATCTGACATCCAACTGTTCCAGGCAGGGTCGCCCAGGATCATGAGCGCCGTAGCCGCACCGGCCAACGGGATCATCGCCCAGACCCGCACCGACTCGGACATGAGAGGAACGACTGCCAGGAACACCCAGGGCAACGCGCCGGCGAGCATCGTAGCGATGAGCATGCGCTTCCGGCCGCCCAGCAGCCGCACGATATGCGCGGCGAACATGAGAGAAACGGCGATGAACATGTCCACGATCGCGCTGTACATGCCCATCTGGAAGCTCGTTGCGCCAAGCTTGAGCGCGAAGCCACCCAGGAGGTTGCCCTGTATGCCGGCAGGGACGGCGCTGGAAAGCGACTCGATGAGCATCAACCGCGCGCCGCGCTTGCGCTCCGGCCGGTCATACTCGGAATTGATCGCGCTCTTCCTCGAGCCCGGCGGCAGCGGCGGCGCAAACACACGGCTGCCATCCCGCCACCCACTCGAAGGGTGCGCAATGGAGATGTCCTTCGCCGAGGCGGACCCGACAGAGAGGGTGACCGGGGCGGTGGAGTCCTGCGGCGCCGTCTGCCGGCTATCAACGGCGGTGGCCGCGTCGTGGGGCGGCTTCGAAGCGGTAGTCATGAAGGGTACAAGACCTCAGTAAGGGGGTAAAAAAATCCCTCGCGCAAGCGAGGGAAAGTACGCAGTATTTTTCATGAACAATGGTTCAGATGCGCTCACGAAAAAGCGTACACCCGAACATATGTAGTGTCAATCGCTTTGCATGCAGCCTGGTCGGTAACCACGGCACACTGCTCCACGACTGGCGCGCGGCGATTGGTACGCGGTGAACGCTTGGGACCCGGCAAGTCCTAACGGCGGCGGTTTTCGTAATTGCATCATGTTGCGCCCGCCAGGCTTACCGGCATGTATCGCCGGCAGGCATTTGCGGCTGCCTTGACAGAGTGTCTTCTTGTGCTAATCTTGTTCTAAAGGGACAACCCGCGCGGGCTGTCCCTTTGTGTTTTGGCGCTGTTATCAAGGAGGGGAAGGGTGGAAGAAGCGCAGGATAAAGCAAAGAGCCAGAATCGGGCCTTGTGTGACCGGTCAGTGGAGTCCGAAAGGTCAGACGAGTCAGACTCGTCTGACGGCTCAAATAAGGGGAAGGGGGCAATTCAAGAGTCTCCGTCAAAGTGGATTGAGAGGGTGCTCGGAGAGCCGCTCTACCAGAAACAGCGCGAGTTCCTCGACGCCGTGCCCGGGAACCGGAGGGTCTCCGTCGTTGGGTGCAACGGCTCCGGCAAGGATTGGGCAGCCGCGCGGCTGGTGCTCTGGTGGATGGAGAAGCCCTCGCCGGCAAAGGCGATCGTTACAGGGCCAACCACACGGCAGGTCAACGACATCGTCTGGAGCGAGATGCGGAGGGCGTACAGCATGGCGGCGGGACGCCTGCAGGGCAAGATGTTCCGCACCGCGAGGTACGAGGTGAGCGAGGAGAGCTTCGCGCTGGGCTTCGCGACCGACTCCCCGTACAACCTCCAGCGATTTCACTCCCCTAACCTGCTCGTCGTGGTGACGGAGGCCCATGCGGTGCGCACAGAGGACATCAACGCAATGCGCAGGCTTAACCCGTCGCGGCTCGTGATGACCGGCAACCCGTTCGTCATGGCGGGGGCGTTCTACGACTCCCACCATTCCAAGCGCCACCTGTACCGCACCGTGCATATAAGCGCGTTCGACACGCCGAACGTGATCGAGGGGCGGACGGTCGTACCGGGCATGGTGTCCGCGCAGGACATCCGGGACCGGAAGGACGAGTGGGGCGAGAACAGCTCGCTCTACATCGGCGGCGTCCTGGGCCGCTTCCCGGACAGCCTCGATAACTCGCTGGTGCCTCTACACCTGGCAACGGCGGCCGCGAACAGGGGCCTGACACCGTCCGGACCGGTTATCGTCGCCTGCGATGTGGCCAGGTTCGGCAACGACAAGACCGTGGCGGTCCGCAGGCAGTGCCCTCACGCCCGCATTATCTGGCGCGTGAAGGGCCGCGACACGATGCAGGTGGCCGGGTGGCTGAAGGGGTACTGCGATGCGAACCGTGTCGACGTGCTCGTGGTGGACGACACGGGCGTGGGCGGAGGCGTGGTGGACCGGCTCAGAGAGGCGGGGATCCGGAAGACGCGCCTCGTCCCGTTTATCGCCGGCGCTTCGGCCTCCGACAGGAACCGCCGTTACGCCAACAGGATTACGGAGGCGTGGTTCCGAATGGCGGAAGCCTACAGGGAAGGGTCGATCGATACGGACGACGACCCCGCGCTCATCGGCCAGGTGGCCAGCCGCCAGTACACCGTCGAGGGCGATAGCGCCGTCCGGCTCATGGGCAAGCACACAATGGGCGGGTCGCCGGACTAGGCAGATGCCCTCGCGATGACCTTTGCCGTAACCGGCGGCGGCTTCGGGATGTGGATATAAAGGCGAAGTATGAAGGATGAAGTATGAATGATGAAGGGGGAGGAAGAGATGAAGACAGGCTGGATGAGCAGGTTCAAATTTGCGATGGGCGGGATGAGGGCAGGACGGGCAGGGAGCAAGAACAAGAGGGCGAGCAGGGTCGCGCCGGCGCTGAGCGCTCGGTGGGAGCGGGAGTCCGGGGCGGGCGCGGCATGGACCCCGGCGCATTACGGCGAGTACTTCGCGCGCTCCGCAATGGTCTACGCTGCGATCAAGGTGCGGCAAGACGCCGTAGCCCAGGTGGCATGGGTCGCAACAGGGGACAACGCCGCCCGGCTACAGGCGCTGCTGGACCGCCCCAACCCGTTCTGGACGCGCGGCGACCTCTGGCGGGCGACGGAGTGCTACCTTGGGCTGTGGGGCTCCGCGTTCTGGGGCCTGGAACGCGACGAAGCCGGCGAGGTCTCCGAGATATGGCCGCTGAGGCCGGACAGGATGCGCGTGGTGCCGGACTCCAGGCGATACATCCGCGGCTTTGTGTACGTGAGCAATGGCGTCCCAACGGCCTCGTACACGCCGGACGACGTCGTGTGGATGCGGTACTTCAACCCGCTGGATGAGTACTCCGGGCTGTCCCCCATCGCGCCGCTGCGTCTCTCCGCGGACATGGGAATGGACGCGCTCCGGGCAAGCCGGAACAACCTCCGCAACGACAGCATGCCCGGGATGTTCATCGAGACGACGGATACCCCGGGCGACGACGAGATCACGGAGTTCTACGACCGTTGGGAGCGCCGCTACGGCGGTGTTGAGAATGTCCGCCGCCCCGCTCTGCTCAGCCCCGGCATGAGGGTGACATCCCTCGGCTTCAGTCCAAGGGAGATGGAGTACCTGCATACGCTTCGCTGGGGCCTGGAAGACATCGCCCGCGTTTACGGCGTCCCGAAGCCGATGCTGGGCGACATCGAGCATCTGAATATGTCCAACTTCGCGACGGCGCGGCGCGTCTTCTGGGAAGACACGATCGTCCCTCAGCTGGTGATGTACCGAGAGGCGATGAGCCGGTGGTTAGGGACTGTCAACTTCGACCTGAGCGGCATTGAGGCGCTGCGCGAAAACGAGAACGACAAGGCGACCCGCCGCGCCCTGTACGTGAGCCACGGCATCTTGACGCCGCAAGAGGTGCGGCAGGAGATGGGACTGGTATAAGGGGTGAGGGGTGTTGGGTGTTAGGTGTTTGGTTCGAGCCAACACCTAACACCCAACACCTAAAACCGGCTCCGATGGAGGACGCGCGGTGGCTGGCCTACGGCCGGTTCGAGAGCTGGAAGACGTTCCCTTCCGGGTCCTTCCCGTCGCACGTCTTCACGCCCGGGCCGTCGCCCGGGTCCTTCCCCATTTCGATGCCCTTTGCGATCATCTCGGCGCGGACCTTCGACACTTCCTCGCAATAGAATGCGATCTTCGTCTGGTTGGCAACGTTGCCCTTGGCCTTGTGCAGGGCCAGGTGGGCGACGCCCGTGTCGAAGTCGATCAGCGAGTTCGTCGTGAGCACTCGCTTGAGGCCGAGCTTCTGCTCGTAGAACTCGGCCACCTTCTCAATATCGTTGCAAAAGAGTATGACGCGCTTGAGCTGGAACTGCATTGGATGGCCTAGGGTACGTGTTGCGAGCACCCCCCCCCA
>VGZY01000066.1 GCA_016872355.1 SAR202 cluster bacterium
GCCCCTCCAGAACAAGGTTCAGTATCTGTGCTCTCTTCGCTTCTCGCTCGGTCAAATGTAGTCCTCTCATGGACTGACATATTCACTGAGCAGTTACCTACTGACAATATCACTGAGCAAAGACAATATCTTCTGGAAGGGGACCAACGGTAACCTCTGGCACGCTTACTGGAACGGCTCGTGGTCCACGGACACCGACCTGGGGGTGGCCATCGCCTCCTCTCCCGCTGCCGTCGCCCACGGCAACGGCCTCATCGAGGTGTTCTACGCCTTGGCCGGAAACAAGCTGGGACACACCTCCTGGGACGGGAGCTGGCATCACAAGTCCTATAGCGATGAGATCAGCGGCCAGCCCGCCGTTGCGGCACGTTCAGCTACTCTCTACGACGTCTTCTGGAAGTACAAGGCCAGCAATCTGAAGCACGCTTACAACCAGGACGGGAAGTGGAGCGATACCGTCTCGCTCGATACCGTCATTACCTCGGACCCTGCCGCGGTCTCCTGGGGCGACGGCCGCCTTGATGTCTTTTACCGGCAGGGCGCCCAGACGATGGGACACAAGTACTGGAACGGCTCGTGGGGCGCCGACACGGTGGACATGACCGGGGCGACGTTCGGGTCGTCGCCTGCCGTTGCGTCCTGGGCTAACGGCCGCCTTGACCTGTTCCTCCGCGGCACGGACGGCACGGTCCAGCACAAGGCGTGGGACGGCAGTTGGCACGCGTGGGGAGAAGCTCGATACTACCGTCTGGTACGTGGCGAAGGGCGACTACATCACGGATATTACGGTATCGTCCTCGGATAATCGGAAGAAGGCCATGTATGGCTGTCCGAACGGATTTGAGCAGGTCAGTCAGGACATGAACGAAGGCTCCGGCGGCAAGTACATCTACGTTTGCCTACTGCGCGGCGACGAGGCGGATGCCGTGAAGGGGGTCAACGCCGTGGTTGCCTCGGAGGACGATGGCGAGTGCTATGACGTCGTGAATCCGAGAAACGCCAACGCTCATGGGATCGATCGGGGCGACAATAGAGACATATTTGAGTTTCACAGGGTCCACGTAAATCTCAATAACGGCAAGTATCCTAACATCCATCTTTGCTATTCAGTCAAGGGCGACGGGGCGCTCAAGGACCTGAAATTCACGACAACGGATGCATGCCCCGCGGGATACGGCAAGATGCCGGCCAATTTCGGGAGCTACAGGGATTTCAAGGACAAGGTAACGGGGAATAGCCTGCAGCACATGGACTATAACGGCTATTGGCTCACCCTCACTGAAGACGATAACTACGACATCGTCGACTTCAATCTGGGCGAGCGCGGGGAGACGATCACGGGTTGCACCAACCCCCCGCTCCCCCTCAAGGCAACCCGTTAGGAAACTGGTGCCTCAAGAGGAAGGGTTTCCTGCGCCGAACTCCTCTTCCGGGAAGAGGTCGCTCAGCGCGGACTCCAGCTCAGAGTACATAACCTCGCCGCGCGACTGTGTGAAGTAGAGCGCCATCATCCTGTGCGCCGGCCATCCCCATGCCCAGGTGCCGTCCGAGCCGCCGTGGCGGAATGCGAACGGCATCCCGGTCTGCCCCGGCCGGCCTGCCAGCCACCACATCTGGCCATACCGCCACGTCATCCCCGGGAAGCCGCCCGGCTCCCCGGCATCCGGCGCCGTGGACAGGGCGCGCCCGATCGCCGCCTCGGAGATGAGCCGCCGCCCGCCGAACACTCCGCCATTCAGCCAGACCGATACGAAGCGAGCATAGTCCGCAGGTGAGGTAAAGATGCCTTGCGACATCGGCGTGAACGGCGGCGCCATGGGGTAGGGGAGGTTCGGCCCCATGGTCGGGTCCCACTTGCGCTGCCACTGCCCCTGCCGCAGCTCGTAAGCGCTCGCCGTGCGAGCAAGGAAAGCCGGCGTCGCGGTGTCCAGCGTATAGGTGTCCGCCATGCCCAGCGGGACGAACACGCGCCGGTGGAAAACTTCGGAGAGCGATGCCCCCGTGACCGCCTCGATGAGAGCGCCCAGGAAGTCCGCGCCGATGTCGCTGTAGTGGAATATCCCTCTCTGGTAGTCCGGCCCCACCTCGCCGATGTGGTCGGCGATCTCTCCCAGGCTGTGCAGGGGCATGCGCGGGACGCGGTACTGCCTGAAGCCGCTGCGGTGGGTGAGGAGGTGCTCGATGGTGATCTTGCCGGAGCGGGGGTTGTTGAAGTGCGGCAGGTGCTTGCCGATAGGGTCGTGTAGCCCAAGCACGCCGTCGTCGATCAGCATCTGGATGACCATCCCGCCGATGGGCTTGGTCATAGACCGGATGTTGAAGAGCGTCCCCGCCGCCATAGGCTTACCCGCCTCGCGGTCCTTCCAACCCGCCGCCTCGTGCAACACAGTCCGCCCGTCCTTCACCAGCAGAACTTTGGCGCCGACGATATCACCGTCGTCCACGTACCCGCGCACGATGCGCGCGAGTCGCGTGACCTGGTACTCGGACAGGCCGACATCTTTGGGAGAGGCCGGTGGGAACGGGTTGCAGTGGGACGCCATCGCTACCGCGCCGCCCGCTCGACAAGGAGATGGAACATCCTGTCGAAATGGGGCGGCACCTCCAGCTTGCGCTCCGGCTGGAACTGGATGCCGAGAACGAGATCGTGGTCCGGGCTCTCCAGCGCCTCGATTACGCCGTCCTCAAGCGAATAGGCCCCTGCCATGAGCAACCGGGCTTTCTGCGCCTCCCGCAGGCCGGTGCGGTGCAGGCTGTTCACGCGCACGAAGCCGCCGGAGCCGACTATCACCGCCAGCTTGCAGCCCGGGGCAATGTAGATGCGATGGTAAGCAGGAATCTCGTGGCCGTTACCGTTCTGCGGCGCGTGGCCTTCCGCGAGCACGGGGCTTCCGCCGCCCATGACTGCGTTGAGCGTGTGCATCCCCCTCCCGACTGCGATCAGGGGGAAGTCCGTCTCGACGGCGAGGGCGATGATTCGCTGCTCGGCCGTGCTTACGCTGCGCGTGTCGGGAGGCGTTCCGTCCGCCACGAGCACCGCGCCTGCGTGGCGGAGGGTGTCGTCGGCTGGGTCAGCATGGTCCGGCAGGACCACCCACGGCGAGCCGCCGCATCGCTGGATTAGGTCCACGTAGGGTTGCGCTGCTGCGGCGGACGAGGCGGTGATGGCGACGACGGGGCCTGGGGAAGTCATTGCGGACATGCACCTGGAGATAGTCGTTCCAGATATTGTACGCCACGAGGCGGCGCGTGCGGGCCTACTTGGCCAGCATCTCCTTGACCATGAGCTCCACGCCGTCGACTATCTTGTCGGTGAGCTTGCGGCCGGTCTCGGCGGTGGAGGCGGAGACACCGGCGTCCTCGCTGTAGGGGAAGGCGTCCACGCGCACGTTCTCGGGGCGGATGTGCATCGTGATAGAGGTCTCGAACTCTTTCGCGTGCGCGGGGAAGCCGGGAGTCTTTTGAACGCTGTTCACGAACTGCTCGTTCAGCACCTCCCAGTAGCTGTGGAAGCGGATGTCCACGCCGCCGTGCTCGCGCTCCAGGAACTGCTGCCACTGAGGCAGCGCGGCCTTCGTGATCGCGGAGTTCTTGACGTGGCCGTTGAGCATGAGCACGTTCTTGACGCCGTGGCGGACAAGACTCTCGACCGCGTCGAACATTACCGCCAGCCACGTGCCGGGCTTGGCGGTGAGGGTGCCGGCGGAGTGCATGTGGTGCTCGGCGATGCCTATGGAGACTGGCGCGGTGACGAGCACCTGCGGGTACAGCCGCTCCGCGACGCGTTCCGCCATGAACGTGCTGGATGCGATGTCGTTCTCGAGCGCCAGGTGCTCCAGGTGCTGCTCGATGCTGCCTGTCGCCACAATTGCCGCCTTGAACTGCCCCAGCGCAAGCGCCTCGCGCACCTCCCGCCGGGTCATCTTCTCCAGTCGACAAAGCCTATTCTCTACCACCAGCTTCTCCCGTATGCTTTTTCACTGCTCACTGCTCACTGCTCACTGCCGTCCTACCGTTTCTCGCCCGCCGCAAGGTCGCCTGCGACGCCGAAGCGCTGGGGCCGGCCCTGCTGGAGGTCCTCCATAATGACCGTCACGCCCTCCACGATCTTCTCCACCAGCTTTCTGCCGGTCTCCGCTGTGGCGGACGCCGCGCCCTCGTCCTTGCTGAAGGGGATCGCAGCCACGCGCACGTTCTCCGGGTAGATGGCCATCGTGAACGCGGTCTCGAACTCGCGGGCGTGGGAGGGGAAGCCGGGCGTCTTCTGGACGCCGCTGACGAAGTCCTTGGTGAGCACGTCCCAGTAGTTGTTGAAGCGGACGTCCACGTCCTTGCCGTACATGTGGTGGAGCTTCTGCTGCCACTGGCCGATGACGCCGTACACAGGGCGCTTGTTGCCGCCGTGGCCGTTGAGGATCTGCACCTTCTTGATGCCGTGGCGGACAAGGCTATCGATGGCGTCGTAGACTACCGCCAGCCACGCGCCCGGGCTCGTAGTCAGTGTGCCAGGGTGCTCCATGTGGTGCTCGGCGATGCCGATGTTGATGGGGACCGCCAGCACGATGCTGGGGTACATGGCCTCGCACACGCGCTGCGCGATATACTGGCACGAAGCGTTGTCCTGCACCAGCGCCAGGTGCTCCAGGTGCTGCTCAATGCTGCCCGTGGCGATGATTGCCGACTTGAATTTGCGTTCGCCGAGCGCCTCCCGGAACTCCCTCCGCGTGAAGCGTTCTATGCGGAACTCTCGCTCATTCATCGTGAGACCTCTGCCGGCGGTATGCTGGGGCCGGTCCCGTTGGGATGCGGCATCGCGCGGCTAGCGGGAAAAGTACACCCGCGCGCAGGGCCAGTCAAGGTGCGGGGGCGCGGTTTTCATTGACTGGGCAGTGGCACGGCGTTATGATGTTCGAGATAAGAGTCTCGTCCCCAGGAGGGTGGCCATGCGATTCGGCCCTACCGAGCTAATAATAGTACTGGTTATTGTGCTCATCATCTTCGGTGTGGGCAAGCTGCCGGAGATCGGCGGCGCCATGGGCAAGGCCATCCGCGAGTTCAAGCATTCGCAGGCGGACAAAGACGAAAATAAGGAAGGCGCCGCAGCCGCCTCTACGGGTCAGCCCGCCGCGAAGAAGGAATAGACCGCCTCCCCTCACCGACAATACATAGAGGCCCCTGAATCAACTCCGGGGCCTCTTCGTTTGCCTTTTTTACGCGCCCTGTTCGCTAGCCGCCTTCAGCTTCGCCGCCTTCCGGCGTCCCCGCGTCCCTATCCACGACAGCCATATCCCCAGTTCATACATCACGATAACGGGCAACGCCACCAGAGTCTGGTTTATCGGGTCGAAAGTCGGCGTAATGATGGCGCCGACTACGAAAGCTCCAACGATAGCGATGCGCCTGTTCTTCGCCAGGAAGGACGTGGTCACTATCCCGATCTTGGAGAGGAAGAACAGGACTATCGGCATCTGGAAGACTACGCCCATCCAGAACAGCAGCGTCACCATCAGCCCCACGTAGCTGCCGATGCGTATGTACGGCGTTGCCACGTCGTTCCCGAACGTGAGCAAGAAGTGAATGGCCGGGGGGAACAAGACATAATATCCAAAAATGGAGCCTGCGAGGAAGGAGAAGAGGGAGGCGGGTACCAGAGTGTATAGGTATACGCGCTCTTTGCCGCTCAGGCCGGGCGAAATGAACATTACAAGTTGGTACAGGAGGAACGGGAGCGCCATGAACAGGCCGGCGTAGATGGAGACCTTCATGATGGTCCCTACGTACTCGGTGAGCTCCGTATATACGGGCTTGTAGTCTGCGAGCTCAGGGTACTTACGCGCGGGCTCCAGCAGGAACTCGATCAGCACCTGGTGGAAGGTGAGGGCGACGCCGGTGCAGATGAAGACTACGATGGCGGACCACGTGACGCGGCCTCGGAGCTCGAGCAGGTGCTGCTGGATGGTGAGCTGCTTGTCGCTCAGCCTGCGCTTCCCGGTGGGGTTGCCGCTCACGTCAGGCTTCCTTATCGGCGCCGCTTTGCGGCGGCGGCGCGGGCCGGGGGCGCTGGAAGGGGACGGGGGCGTCGGGGTGCTGGGTGCTGGGTGCTGGGTGCTGGGAAACAGCCGGGGACGGGGCAGCCGCCGGGGGCGTTGCCTCGGGGGCGCGCGGGGGGCGGCCGGGGTCCATGTTCGCAGCGACGGGCGCGGGAGGCTCTGCGGGCGTTACGACCTGGGTCGGAGGCGCGGGCTGTGCGTCGTCCTTCGCCTTCTTAGGCTCGTCGTCGATGTCGAAGTCGAGGGAGGGAAGGTCGTCGAGGGTCTTGCGGAGCTCGCGGGAAGCCTTGCCGGCCATGCGCGCGGCATCGATCATCTTCTTCGGACCCAGGAGCACGAAGGCGATGAGGGCGACGATCAGGATCTCGGTTGTGCCCATGCCGAAGAAGTTCATCGCTTGCCCAGTCCTTGCCTCCTGGCTTCGCGGCACGCCCCGCACATCTGCGGGTGCGACCAGCCCTTTTTGACGCTCACTTCCACGCCGATGCCGTTGAGGAGGTATTCAACCTCATACAGCGGGAATCCCACGACGTTCAGGTAGCACCCCTCGATGCTCTCCACCGGCCGGAACGTTTCGTCCTGTATGGCGTACGCGCCTGCTTTATCGAACGGTTCGCCGGTGAGTACGTAGGCGGCGATCTCCGTATCTTTGTACCTTCGCATACGTACTTTTGTGGTCACTGCGGAGGCGAGCCACAGGCCTGACTCGCTGTCCATGACGGCGACGCCGGTTACGACCCGGTGCTCGCGGCCGCGGAGGCGTTCCAGCATGGACACGGCCTCCGTATTCGACTGCGGCTTGTTCAGGATATCGTCGTCCAGGACGACTGTTGTGTCCGCGCCGATGACGATAGCCGGTCCCACGGAAGGCGCCACGTCGCGCGCCTTGGTCTTGGCGAGCCGGATGACAAAACTCCCGGGCGGCTCGCCGGGGAAGCGGGTATCGTTCTCGCCTTCAGGCGGGACGATCTCCACCTCCGTATCAAGGGCGGCGATCAGATCTCGCCTGCGCTTCGAGCCGGATGCGAGCACCAGCCGCTTTGTCTCGTTCATTGTAACCCCGCGCCTTTGATAATCGCCACACACTCCACGTGGTGCGTCTGCGGGAACATGTCCACCGGCTGCAAGCGCTCCACCTTCAGGCCTCCCTGCGCGAGGATATCCAGGTCGCGGGCGAGGGAAGGGGGGTCGCAGGAGACGTAGGCTGTGCGCAGGGGCGAGCGGCGGAGGATCTCCGCGAGGGTGTCCGGGTGGCAGCCGACGCGCGGCGGGTCCAGGATGACGGCGTCTGGCCGGGCGTCGAGCGTGCGGAGGACCTCCTCGGTCTTCCCCAGGCGGAACTCCACGTTGGGGATGCCCTCGGCGTTGGCCCGGGCGTCCTTGACCGCCGGCTCCGACTCCTCGATCGCGATGACCTGCTTCGCGGAATCGGCGAGGAGGATGGCGAATGTGCCGACACCGGCGTACCCGTCAATAACCGTATCGTTCTGGCCGAGAGCCAGCATCTCGCCGACGAGTGTTATCAGTCGCTCCGCCTGGTGCGTGTTGACCTGGAAGAAGGAGGGCGAGGCGATGCGGAAGTACCTGCCGAGCATCTTCTCCCGGTAGTGCTTCTGGCCGGACTCGAGGGTAATCTCCGGGTTTGTTAGCTTCGGCTGGATGAGCATTTCGCCGCTGTTGATGCCGTACCGGATCGAGAACTGGCTGGTCTCCTGCAGCTTCCCCTGCAGGTGCTGCATCGCGCTGTTGATGCCTTCCGACTGGATCATGCACTGGTCTACCTGCACGAACCACCGGGTGAGGCGGTTCACATAGCCCAGGTGACCCTGTCGCCGGACGGTCAGGCGCGCGTGGTTGCGGTAGCCGAACTGGCTGGGCGCCGCCATCGTCTCCGCTATCGGAACGCCGGCGAGGGAAGGGTACCGGGCGATCTCGCGCTCGACGTACCGGCGCTTCAGCGTGAGCTGGTGCGGGTAGGCGATGTGCTGCCACTGGCAGCCGGTGCACGGGCCGAAGTAAGGGCAGGGCGGCGTGATGCGGTGAGGAGAAGGGGTGACCACGTCCGTGACGATGGCGGTGACGACCTCTTTCCTGCGGCGCTTGCTCTTGTACCGCCGCACCTGCGCAACGACCTCTTCCCCGACGATCCCGCCGAATACGCCGATGGGCTGCCCCTCGAAATATGCGATGCAATCGCCGGACTCGCCCATTTCTACGAGGGTGAGCCTGGCGAGCTCCTGCTCCGGAGCGCCCGCTTGATGCTGTGTTTGCGTGGAGGTCATTCATATCCGCCTGTGAAGGTGTACCCGAATATGGTACACCGGACGGCGCAGGCAGGGCAGGGATTCGCGAATTGTGGTCGTGGGCGTGCGGCACACACGAACATTTAGCAATACCTTGTATAGGACGAGTGTCTTGGGGGAAGTTGGTACTTACGATTAGCAACGAACACGCGTACGTATTTTGGACTAGGCATTGCATTTTGACTAGTCCACTCATACTATTAAGAAGCCGTTGCCAGGCTATTTAGTAGGTTAATACGAAAACTGTCGCCAGGAGGACTGAGTTGCATTCCCCCCGTGCACGTATTCTCGAATCCGTTACGGATTGCCGTCATAATTCTCGCCGCGCTAATCGCGGTCGTTTGGTGGGTTGCGGCATCGCAACCGGCCGCCGCATCAGGACCTACGAGCCTTAGCCGGACCCCGTGGCAGATGTTTCGGCCGGCTACGTACGTAAGCCCGGTACCTAACTACGGCACGCACGGCAATGTGAGTTACTACAACCACGCGCCTGCGATCCCAGGGCAGAACGACGCCGGGTGGGTGGCAGCCCCGAACGGTTCTACCATTGCCTTCGGACATGGTAGCTTCTCGCGTCTGACCCAGTGCTGGGTGCAGGTCGATTTTACCTACTTCCAGACTCTTGTCGATATTCCCCTCGGCACCACGCTTACAACTTTCAGCATCAACTTCTCCGGCATGGACGACGGTTCCCTCGTCACTATCTTTAACTCCGCGAACCCGGGCGGCCTTGTCGTTCCCGGAAGCTATGTGTTCCTGGGTGGTTCCGGCACAACCAACCTGGCGCCTCACATTGTCGCCGGCGAGACCAACCGCGTCGTGATAACGCAGATGGATGATTGCCCTGTGGGCAACACCCTGCAAAGCGCGGTTGTGAACCTCAACGGGACCGTTATTCCGCCGAACAGCCCGCCCACGGTAGCCGCTAACGCCGCGTCCGTGAGCGCCAACGAAGGCCCTGCAGGTATCGCCAACTCCGGCACCTACAGCGATTCCAACACAGGCGATAACGTTTCTATCACCGCGAGTGTTGGGACGGTCACGAAGACCGGTACTAATAGTGGGACATGGAGCTGGTCTAACACCGCTCCGAACGGCCCCGCTTCCTACCCCGTCACCATTACAGCGAACGACGGGAACGGCGGCTCGGCGCAAACGACATTCACCGCAACGGTCCTTGAAGCGCCTCCTGTCCTCACCGTCGGAGGGTCGGCAACCTATACCGAGGATAATGCCCCGGTTGTCATTGCGCCTTCCCTCTCTCTTACCGATCCCGGCAACGACAGTATCGACGGCGCGAAGGTTTCCATCGGGACCAATTTCAACCCATCCCAGGACAGTCTGGGTATTGCAGGCCCGCTGCCTGGAGGCATCTCATCCTCTTACAACGCCGCCAGCGGAGTGCTGACCCTCTCCGGAGTGGCCAGCCCCTCGGACTATCAGTAGGCGCTTCGCCAGGTGACTTTCCACAACAACAGCCAGAACCCCTCGGCAGCGCCTCGGACGGTTACGTTTAATATCGGCACCTCACTGGCTGCGGCAAATGGGCACTTCTATTCCTTTGTCTCAGCCTCCGGCGTCAAGTGGAATGATGCAAAGAACGCCGCGGCGGCTCTCAGCCTGTACGGTCTCCAGGGCTACATGGCTACCGTGACCTCCCAGGCAGAGAACGACTTCATTCTTGCGAAGGTGCAGGGGAACGGTTGGCTCGGCGGCACCGACCAGGCGGTTGAAGGCCAGTGGCGCTGGGTAACCGGTCCTGAGAACGGCCAGCTCTTCTCCTATGCCAACTGGGATTCCGGCGAGCCTAACAACTGCTGCGGCGGTGAGCACTTCGTTCACATGCTCGGCAACCCCGGTTTCGGCTCCAGGGTGGGCAAATGGAACGATCTTTACGACTTCCAGGACCAGGGCGACCTATACCGGCCGCTTGGTTACGTGGTTGAGTACGGCGGCATGCCCGGCGATCCTTCGAGCATCCAGCTTTCGGGCAATGTCACAGTGCATGTAGTCCCTGTTAACGACCCCCCGACCGTAGCGGCGAACGCCCTCTCCGTCGTCGTGAATGAGGGTCAAACGGCGATCAACGCAGGCAGCTACAGCTACATCGACAGCGCTTCTGTGGCTATCTCAGCCTCGATAGGTAACGTCACCAAGACCGGCGCCGCTAACGGCACATGGTCGTGGTCGTACGTCACCACGGACGGCCCGCCCAACAGCGGCCCTGTGACCATCACCGCGAATGACGGAAACGGCGGCACGGCTATAGCCACCTTCCAACTCACGGTAAACAACGTTGCGCCGACGTTGAATATCACCGGCACCAACAGCGTTTACTACACGGACTGGACCGCGGCCAACGTCGGCGGCGGCACGGCATCCGGGGTAATCACTCTTCCGGACGCTTCCACCATCAGTGTTTCCCTGAGCACCAGCGGCGGCGGCTTCTTCGGCGCTCAGACTAATGGCGGGACCAACTACTGGGTCCCTTCCGCGCCTTACATTAGTGCGCAGGTCCCCAACGCGCCGCCGGACTCGGATATTATCCAGATCCAGGGTGGGACGAACACCGTTTACACGGTGACTGTCTCCCAGCCCATTGTCGATCCCATCATGTCGATCCTGAGCCTGGGGAGCGGGCCGAACACAATTACCTACGATTTCAATGCGCCTTTTACAATTGTCAGCCAGGGGTCGGGTTTCTGGGGCGGATGCAGCACCTGTTTGCGCATCAGGCCCGGCGACGTCCTGGAAGGGCAGGAAGGCCACGGCACGATCAAGTTCCTGGGCACATACAGCAGCTTCTCGTGGACTGTGCCTAACCCAGAGGTCTGGCACGGGTTCACGTTTGCCGTCCGGTCCACCCAGGCGCTCGCTCAGACGGTGATAGTTGATGAAGGCCAGACGGCAACGAATAACGGCACCTGGGGCGATGTCCCTGCCGACACTGTGCTTGTCACCTCGTCCGTTGGAAGCGTTGTAACGAACCCCGACGGCACCTGGTCCTGGTCTTTCCCGACCAGCGACGGGCCTGTGCAGAGCCAGACTGTGACGATCACCGCCAGCGATGAGGACGGCGGCGTCACACAGAAGACATTCCCGCTGGTGGTGAACAACGTTGCGCCCACCATAACCGCGAAGTTCCAGGTCGCGCCCATACCGGAGGCCAGTGTATCCACCAGCGGCAATCTTGTTGTACAGGCGACGGACCCGGCGGGTTCCAACGACCCACTGGTCTATGAGTTTGACTGCGACAACAACGGCTCTTACGAGACGCCGGCTCACCCGAGCACCTCTGCCGCCGACTGCTACTTCCCGGACAACGGCAGCTACCCAGTGCCCGTGCGCGTTTCCGACGGCGACGGCGGAGTGGCAACCGGAACAATCACAGCGATAGTGACTAACGTTGCACCTACGGCGACGGCCTTCGGCAGCGTCATAAATGAGAACGGCCTCGCCACGGTCAACGGCACGATTTTCGACCCCAGCCCGGTGGACACCTTCACCGTCACGATTACCTGGGGTCCCGGCGAGGGCTCGACGGTACTGAGCCTGCCCGCCGGTTCCACGAGCTACAGCGCCACGCACCAGTACCTGGAAGACAATCCGACGGCCACGCCGTCCGATACGTACCCTGTGGGCGTGAGCGTCAAGGACGATGACAACGGAGTCGGCACGGCGACAACGAGCGTAACCGTTAACAACGTGGCGCCGTTCGACGTTAGCATTGGAATGACCGCCTACTCCTTCTTTGAGAACAGCACAGTGACACTGAACGGCATGTTCAAGGACCCTGGTACCCAGGACACCCACACGGTGGTTATCGATTGGGGCGCCGGTGAGACCAGCACAACCTTGACACTGGCCGCCGGCCAGCGCACCTTCAGCGCCTCACACCAGTACATGGACGACAATCCCACCACAACTCCCGCCGATGGCCTGACGGTGAGAGCAACAGTGACGGATGACGATGGCGGCGCCCAAGCCTCCGCTCTTGGTATTGTTGTACGTAACGCGGCGCCGTCGATTACAGCCACCGGATCGATCGTCGACGAGAACGGCACGGCGACAGCGTCGGGATCGATAAACGATCCGGGCAGCCTGGATACGTTTACGGTAATCATTACCTGGGGTCCCGGCGAGGGCTCGACGGTACTGAGCCTGCCCGCAGGTTCCACAAGCTACAGCGCCATGCACCAGTACCTGGACGACAATCCGTCCGGCACCGCGGCCGATGCATATGCGATCTCTGTGACGGCAATGGACGATGACACGGGCGTTGGGGCGGCAAGCACGACAGTAACCGTCCGCAACGTGCCTCCAAGCGTGACGGCGACCAACGCAACGATTTTTGAAGGCGGCACTGCTTCGATCATGGTCGCCGTTGCGGACATCGGCAGCCTCGACACGTGCACCCTGACCATCAACTGGGGCGAAGGCCCAACGGAAGTCTACTCGGTGGCTTGCAACGGCTCCGTTGACCTTTCGCACCAGTACCTGGACGACAACCCCACGGCAACTGCGATCGACGATTATGACGTCGTGGTGACGGTTACCGATGACGACACCGGCGTGGGCAGCGCGGGCGCCACCGTCACGGTTATCAACGTGGACCCGGTTGTTTCAGCATCGGCTGCGCCGAATCCTCAGTACTGGGGCTTGAATGTGAATTTCATTGCCTCAGCGACCGATGTTGGGACGCAAGATACGCACACCTTCGCCTGGGACTTCGGCGACACCAACACCGGCGCCGGCGCTTCGATCGCTCATGCCTACGCAAATCCCGGCCTATACACTGCGACGGCTACAGCGACGGACGACGACACGGGCTCGGACAGCTGGCCCCTTGCGATCAGCATCAAGAAGCGTGAGACCAGCCTGGTCTACACGGGCCAGACATCGTCGACGTTCGGTTTCGGGACAACGCTGTCCGCAAAGCTGAGCGACGCGGTTGTCTCCGGAGCGCCCATCGGCGGCAGGACGGTTACATTCACGCTTAACGCGGTCAACTACGCCGGCACAACGGCGGTGAGCGGCCAGACCAACGACGTGTCTGCCATTCCGCTGCCGCCGCTGATGCCGGGCACATACACTATATCCCTTAGCTTTGCGGGCGACACGCACTACCTGCCGTCGAGCGCAACGGCGACCCTGACCATAACCAACAGCGTTGGCTGCAAGATCACTGCCGGGACACTGCGTTCGGCCAATAACGGTCGCGGCGGATTCAATGTTCAGGCTACGGGCGCAACCACGGTCAAGGGTGAGCTGCAGTTCCAGAACAACAGCATCAATTTCCACGCGCCCAACATGACGGCGCTCGGCTGCTCCCCCGATGGCAAGAAGGGCTGGTTCGCCGGCACCGGCAAGAACGGGGACACCTTCCTGGCGCACGTGGAGGACAACGGCGAGCCCGGGAGCAATGACATCTTCAAGATATGGGTGAATGGCGTAGCGCGGAACGGCAACGGCGCGCTGACGGGCGGCAACGTCCAGATCCACAAGCCTTAAGTTCCGACGATCAGGCCCTGATTTGAGAAGACCCCCTCGCGAAGGCGAGGGGGTCTTCCTTTTTTCGTCACGCGGTTGCGGGCGGCGCGTCGCGCCGCAATCTCCGCGAAACCGCCTTATGGCGCCCTCCGTGTTATCATTGTCTGTGCAACTGACGCGCTGGAGGGACCATGGCGGAGAGAAGGCTGCCGGAGTGGCTGAAGGTTAAGATGCCGGGTAGTGAGAACTACCGGGAGATCAAGGGCCTCTTGAGGGGCAATAGCCTTCACACCGTGTGCGAGGAGGCGCGCTGCCCGAACATCGGCGAGTGCTGGGACCGGCGCACGGCAACGTTCATGATCCTGGGCGATATCTGCACCCGCGCGTGCTCATACTGCGCGGTGGCGTCCGGGCTGCCCCAGGGGCTGGACCTGCAGGAGCCGGGCAGGCTGGCCGAGACGGTGGAGCGTATGGGGCTGAAGTACGCCGTCATCACGTCCGTGAACCGCGACGACCTGCCGGACGGCGGCGCGTTCATCTTCTCGCAGTGCATCAAGCAGGTCCGCAAGCGCCTTCCCGCCTGCAAGGTGGAGGTGCTGATACCGGACTTCCAGTACAACTACGACTCGCTTGCCGTTGTCATGGCCGCGAAGCCGGATACACTGAACCACAACATCGAGACTGTCCGCCGAATCTTCCACCGCGTACGGCCGAAGGGCGACTTCGACAAGTCGATAGAGCTGCTGGGCAAGGCGAAGACCATCGACAAGGACGCGGTCACGAAGTCCGGGATGATGGTGGGGCTTGGCGAGACGTGGGACGAGATAATAGAGAACATGCGCGCGTTGCGGTCTGTGGATGTGGACCTGCTGACGATAGGGCAGTACCTGCGACCGTCGGACAAGCATGTGGCGCTGGCGAAGTGGTACACGCCGCAGGAGTTTGCGGAGCTGAAGCAGGAGGGGCTGGCGCTCGGGTTCAAGCATGTGGCGTCGGGGCCGCTGGTGAGGAGCTCCTACCACGCGGACGAGCAGCATTCGGCGGCCGCCGCGATGCAGGCGGCGCCGGTGTAGGGAGCGAGCAGAGGGAGCGCGGTCCGGTGAGGGTGGAATGTGAGATTCGTAGGGATGCCGGAGATTATCTCGGCCCTTAAGGCCTCAAGAAATTTTTCGGACGGTACCCAGGGCTGCGTGCCTTCGCAGAGCCTTCGGCACTCCGCCCTGGGCTTAGATAGCCCGCGCCTTCAGCGCTCCCGTCGGCCCCGCCCCATGGGCGTGCGATGGCACTCGGCAAGGGCGCACCGAGGCGCCTCAATCGGGAGGACCCGGGTCGGTTCCGGTACGGAACATCCCGCCCGGATTCGTTCTGGAGTGACTGACACAGAACGCTTGCAGCACGATGCTCCAAGGCATGATCGGATCGTCCGCGAAGGCGGATCCGCCGCCGCGGAGCGTCGTTCATCACGCAGCGATGGACGCGCCCTCAGCGGCGAATTCATTCGCCAACGTTCCACCGAAGGCCCGGTACATCTGCCGGGCCTTCGGTGTTTTTCCGTCGCCTCTAACCGTTGGCGTGAAGAGCCGTTATAGTGGGTGACCTTTTCCTGTGCGCCTTCCGATAGATTTTTTCATTTGGGGATGTCAATGCTCAATGACTTTGTCAGTCTTACTGCTCAGTGATTTTGTCAGTACGACTGGTTTTGGTTGAATCAGTCTCGATCTCCAAGGGTGATCTGGACCCGGCTTTCGATCCTTGGGCGAGGAG
>VGZY01000067.1 GCA_016872355.1 SAR202 cluster bacterium
ACAGTGTGCTGTGCTTCCGATACCAGCGGACAGTGGCCGCGGATAACACGGTGAGCTTTGGTGGAGAGGACCTGCAGATCGAGCCTGACAGCGAGCGGAGCACATACGCCAGGGCGACCGTAGAGGTACAGGAGCGGCTGGACGGGCGCATCGTGGTCATGCACAAGGGGCGTGAGCTGGCCAGCACGGTTGCTCCCCTAAGACCCGCAGTCCTGCGAGCAAGGCGAAGAAAAGCTCAGGCGGGCAAGCGAGGAGAGGGGCGTGCTGGAGACGGACCCGTCTCCAGCACACCCCTCTCCTCGCCCAAGGATCGAAAGCCGGCTCCAGATCACCCTTGGAGATCGAGACTGATTCAACCAAAACCAGTCGTACTGACAAAATCACTGAGCAGTAAGACTGACAAAGTCATTGAGCATTGACACGAGAAGGGCGAAACGGCCAAGGGAGGCGAAAACGCGATGTTATAATCGACTGGCCGGAAAGGCGAATGAAGCTCAAAAGAGGCGTAGTTGAAAGTCCTTGACGAAGGCGCTGCACGGCTTGGTGTCCCTCTTGACGGCGATAAGATCGCCGCTTTCGAAAGGTACGCCGCCGAATTGCTTGATTGGAACTCCCGGTTCAACCTGACTGCCGTCACCGACCCGCTCCAAATCCAGTCCCGTCACTTTCTGGACTCGTTGACGACCGTCCTCGCCCTCCCGCAAGGCTACTTAGCTCGTCCCGGGAGTATGATAGATATAGGGTCGGGAGCGGGGTTCCCCGGAATTCCGCTCAAGATCGCCTTCCCCCAGGCGCGGTTAACGCTCCTGGAGGCGACGGCGAAGAAGACGGCCTTCCTTTCGCACGTTGCGGGCGCCCTGGGGCTGGTTGATACAACAGTAGTGACGGGAAGGGCGGAAGACCTTGGCCACAGCCCGGAACACCGCGCGCGGTACGACCTGGTGGTATGCCGCGCCGTCGCCCGACTGAATACGCTCGCCGAGATCACTCTCCCCTTCGCGAAAAGGGGTGGCCTTGTAGTGGCCCACAAGGGTCCCGGAGCAGCCGAAGAGATCGAGCAGGCGCGCAAGGCTATCCGCGTCCTGGGCGGTTCGATTTCGGAAGTGAAAAAGGCGCGCATCGAAGGCTCGGACTGGGGCGGCGTGCTTGTTGTGATCGAGAAGGTTGCGGAGACGCCCTCAGCATACCCGAGGCGCGCCGGCGTTCCCGGCAAGAGTCCTCTTTAGCGCTGGAGATTAATGGCAAACAACGGCGGCGAACAGAACCTTACTTCCACTCTCCGGAAGCGCATCTTCTCACTCCCCACGCTCGTATCCTTCGGCGTGGCGATCATTTTCCTCTTCTTTCTCGCCACTCGCTTTGACCTCGACTGGGGCCAGACGTGGGAGAGTATCAGGTCAATGGACCCGTGGCAGTACCTGCTCGCCCTGTCCCTTTACTACGCCAGCTTCTACTTCCGGGGCATCCGGTGGATGATCCTTTCGCGCAGCGCAGGGCTGAACGACACGCCCGGCGCAAAGACGCCCACGGTTCTCCAGTTCTCCCAGATGATCGTGATGGGCTGGTTCGTAAACTCGGTCGCCTGGCTGCGGGCGGGCGATTTCTACCGCGCGTACGCATTGTCTGACAAGGCGCGTACGAGCTTCTCGTGGAGCCTCGGCACCATCTTCGCCGAGCGCATCATGGACATGGCGACGGTCATGCTGATAATTGTGGTCGGCGCGCTTGCATTCGTCGCGACGTCCGACCTGAATTCTGCCGGGGTTTTGGCGCTCGGCATCGCCGTTGGATTGGCCGTGCTTGTCATCTCGGCACTGGTGTTGATGAAGCTCTACGGAGTGCGCCTGGCCAGCCGACTGCCGAAGCGCCTCGAGGAGAAGTACCAGCGCTTCCACCTTGGCACCGTGGGCAGCTTCAAACAGCTGCCGATCCCATTCGTGCTCAGCATCATCGGCTGGACACTCGAAATCGCGCGCCTGTACTTCGTAGTAAAGGCGCTCGGATTCGAGATCGGCATCCCCCTGGTGATAATAGTTGCGCTGGGACACGCGATGCTCAGTACCGTGCCGACGCCGGGCGGCGTCGGCGCCGTCGAGACGGGCGTCACCAGCCTGCTGCTCCTCGGCATGACACGGCACGACGCCGCCGCAGTCGCCATTGTGGACCGCTCGATAACGTACCTCAGCGTCATCATCATCGGCGGAATCCTCTTCTTCCTCTGGCAGGTAGCCCGCTCCCGCAGCAACCGTCCATCCGACACGCGCCGGACGCCGCCGCTGCCGGGCGAGCAAGCCCGCGCGGACGGCGGGTAGATAGCCTATTCCCATGTCCTCCGTTCACTGCGCGTCAATGTGCTAGAATGTGCACGTTTAAGCGGAGGTGTCGTGTGTCCGAAACGAAGCAATGGTATAGCGTGAACGAAGCCGCGGAATACCTCGGAATATCCCGCCGCACGGTTTACAAGCTGTGCGAGGGGAGCCACCTCCCTGTCTACTCGATCGGCAGCGGTCGAACGCGAAGGTTCCGAAAGGAAGACCTGGACAGGGTTCCCATCAGAACTGAGAAGCCGAAAAAGCGAGTCCTCCGTGTGATCGATCCGGCCTTGGCCGAGCTGTGGGACAACGAGAAGGATGCCGAATACGACAAGCTATAAGCGCGGCGACATATTTCTCGTGGAGTTCGTATTCTCCGAGGGGACCGGAATGAAGAAGCGTCCCGCCGTGTTGGTCAGTTCAAACTCATACAACGCCGCCCGAAAAGATGTGATAGTGGCGGGGGTGACCACCGATGTCACCAGACTACTGGTGGGCGACCACCTGCTGGCCAACTGGCGTGAAGCGGGCCTGCTGCATCCGTCGGTCGTCACAGGCATCATTTCGACCATTAAACAAGACATGGTCGGCCGCAGGATCGGCTCACTGAGCGAAGCGGATATCAGACAATTGAACAGAGTCGTTCAGGCAACCTTCGGGCTGCCGGCCATCCTCCCATAACCGTTTAAGGAGATCTCATTTTCATGACCACAAAATCCACGCCTAACCTCAAGCTCAAGAAGCACAGCGCCGCCGTCAGCATCGGCCCGGACAGGGCCCCTGCGCGGTCCATGCTTCGCGCCGTAGGCCTGCGCGACGACGATATGGAGAAGCCCTTCGTCGCCGTCGCCAACCTGGCCAGCGACGTCACGCCGTGCAACGTCCACCTCACCCGCATCGCCGAGAAGGCGAAGGAGGGCCTGTGGGCGGCCAACTGCGCGCCTTTTATGTTCGGCACGATCACGATCAGCGACGGCGTCTCGATGGGCACGGAGGGGATGAAGGCCTCACTCGTGAGCCGCGAGGTCATAGCGGACTCCATCGAGACGGTATGCTTTGGAGAGGGCATGGACGGCTTGCTGGCCGTCGCCGCGTGCGACAAGAATATGCCCGGCTCCATCATGGCGATGGCCCGCCTGAACATCCCTTCGATCTTCATCTACGGCGGGGCTATCCTGCCCGGCCACTTCAACGGCAACGATGTCAACATCCAGGACGTGTTTGAAGCTGTCGGGAAGCACTCCCGCGGCACGATGTCGTTCGAGGAGCTGATTGCGCTCGAGAAGGCGGCATGCCCCGGCGAGGGCGCATGCTCCGGTATGTTCACCGCCAACACCATGTCCTCCGCCATCGAGGCGCTCGGCATGTCCCTCCCCGGCGCGGCGTCCATCCCGGCCGTCGACAGGCGCGGCGAGGGCGTTGCCTACAGCGCGGGCGCGGCCCTGTACGGCCTGCTTGAGAAGGACATCAAGCCACTCGACGTCATCACCAGGAAGTCCCTCGAGAACGCGATCACCGTCGTCCTCGCGATGGGCGGCTCAACGAATGCCGTCCTGCACCTGCTCGCCATCGCCCACGAGGCGAAGGTGGAGCTGAGCATCGACGACTTCGACCGCCTCGCCCGCAAGACGCCGTACATCACCGACCTCCGCCCCGGCGGCCGGTTTGTCATGTCCGACGTCGACCGCTCCGGCGGACTCCAGGTGGTCATGAACGAGCTCCTGCAGGCGGGCCTGCTCCACGGCGATTGCATTACCGTAACAGGCAAGACCGTTGCTGAGAACCTCGCCGGGATTCAGATACAGAAGCCGGACGGGAAGGTCATCTACCCCGCCAAAACGCCGCGCAGCCCCGTCGGCGGTCTCGCGATCCTGAAGGGCAACCTCGCGCCGGAGGGCGCCGTGATGAAGGTTGCGGGCACAAAGCACCTCAAGCACGAGGGCCCGGCGAAGGTCTTCGATGGCGAGCGCGCCTGCTTCGCCGCCGTGACGAAGGGCGAGGTCAAGCCCGGAGACGTCGTCGTCATCCGCTACGAAGGCCCCAAGGGCGGCCCCGGCATGCAGGAGATGCTTGCCGTCACCGGCGCCATCATGGGCCAGGGCCTGGGCAACAACGTGCTGCTCCTCACGGACGGCCGCTTCTCCGGCGCAACCCACGGCCCCATGATCGGCCACGTCGCGCCCGAGGCGGCGGTCGGCGGGCCGATTGCACTGGTCCAGAACGGCGACATCATCTCCATGGACGTGGAGACGCGCCAGCTTAACGTGAAGGTCTCGGACGAGGAACTGCAGCGCCGCAAGAATGCGTGGAAGGCACCCGCGCCAAAGTACACCTCGGGCGTCATGGCCAAGTTCGCAAAGCTCGTCGGCTCGGCGTCGAAGGGCGCCGTGACGGGGTAGGGCGAAGCCGGGATACCGAAACAGAAGAAGGGCTTCCCGAACTGGGAAGCCCTTCTCGTTTGAAAGCCTTGTCGGCCCTGGCTCCGTGAACTTCGCCTCAGTTCCGGTGCCCCTCCACGCTGAGCCGCCTCGACTCCATGGACTCTGCCTCTATCTCGTCGGCCGCCCGCTCTGCCTGTCGCTTGATGCCCCGCAGCAGCGTGCGCTCCATGAAAAAGTGCACCGGCTCCAGCGCGTACAGGTTCACCGGTGTGCCGGCAATGCTGGATCTGCCCCTGGCCTTGAACCTCACGACTACCCGGGTCCTGTCGCCGGGTAGAGGCTCCAATACGAACGCCCACGTCGCGTCCGGCAGGCCGTCCTCCGGAGAGCCCTCGTAGATCCGTGCCCGGTCGCCCGGCGAGCGCATGATGAGATGGCGCTCATCCTCGACGCGGTCGACTACGAAGGAGATATCCGGGTGCCTGTTGGGCGCAAGGCGGACGATGTCGCCGGCCTGCATCGGCCCGGCGGCGGACATGCTGGACTCCATCCCGTTGTGGACATCGGAATCGTCAAATACCTCGTCCTCGATGCCCGACCACCCCTGGCCCAGCTTCATCAGCCACGGCCACACGGCGGACGGTGGCGCGTCGATTGTGATCGAGCGCGTCGTCGAATAACGGGGATGGTCCATCAGCTCGTCACCGGGGAGCGATGAGACGAATTCGTAAGGTGTCGAGCTCCATCTCCGGAACCACGGTCTCGCAAGGAACCAGTATGCCGCGCCCGCCGCCGCAACCCCCGCCGGGACAAGATATAGCGCCGTGCTAGAACTACCGCGACCCATTGCTGCACCTCCGTTTTCACATAAATGGATTTGAGATTGGGGACAATCCAAGTATTCCATGAAAATCGGAGAATGGGCTCTCGATTTCAAGGCACGTTAGGCCTAATGCATGTCCAGCGTGAACCTGGCCCCCTCTGGACCCTCTTTGTAATCGAAGACCGCGTCCGTCTTCTCCAGGTTCTCCACCAGTCCCGGGTCGATGAGCAGGACAGTCGTCCCTTCGTACTCTATGAACTGCTCTCCGCCCTTCTCCGGGCTGATGACCACACCGAAGTCGCCCTCGCCGATCCAGTCCGGCGGAGTCGCCAGCTTCAGGTACCTGCCCTTCGGCAGGTTTCGCGTCTCCAGTATCGCCTTTAGCTGCGCCTTGGCAGCCTCTGTAATCGTAAGCATTGTGTCTGGCCTGTCTTGACGTTCGAACGGCTGTTAGCCAACTACCAACTACCAACTACCAACTACCCGCCCAGCTCTTTCCGCACGATCTTCGTCCCTTCCACCATCGCCTTGAGCTTCAGCTTCGTGATCCACCGGGGGAGCTGGAAGAAGCCGCAGTCCGGTACGATCCATAGCTTATCAGCGGGGCCATACTTGAGGTGCTCGCGGATGCGCTCCGCCACATCCTCCGCCGTCTCCACGTAAAAAGACTTCACGTCGATCACGCCCGCGCCAAGCTCGAACTTGTCCTTGAATGTCTCCCAGAGCTCCACCTCGCACATCTCGCGGTTGGAGTATTCGAAAATCATCTGGTCGGCCCGGGCCTTGTAGAGGGTTGGGAAGAGCCAGTCGTAGCGGCGCTTGCCTCGCGGACGGCTGGAGAGGTTGCCGAAGCAGACGTGCAGCGCCAGCTTGGCGTTCACGCCCTCCACTGACCTGTTGTAGACGCTCATCCACTCATCGATCTCGCCGGGAATCACGGCAAAGGACGGCTCGTCGATTTGTATGTACGTCGCGCCGGCAGCCACAACGGCCTTGAGCTCGTCATTGATCACCTCCGAGAACTCCGCAGCAAGCTCCAGGCGGCTCTTGTATACATCCCCTGGGCGAATATGCATTGTGAGCGTCAGCGGCCCGGGGCACGTGACCTTGATCGGCCTCTTCGTGCGCGCTTTGGCATACTTGAACTCCTCCACTATCCCCAGCCCCTTCGGTACGCTGACCTTCTCCACGGCCTTGTATCGAGGCGGAGAGTCATACGCGTAGAGCCCCACCTTCCGCAGCGCGGGCTCGCTCACGATGCCGGTCATCCGCTTGTAGAAGCTCTGTACGAAGTACCACCGGCGCATCTCACCGTCCGAAATGATGTCCACTCCCGCCCGCTCCTGGTCCATCATCGCCAGGTCCACAGCGTCGTCGAACATCTCACCGGTGTCCGTCTGCCCGTAGTTGCCCTTGTCCACCTCGCCAAGGGCCGTCCACATCCAGCTTGGGTAAGCATGACTGCCAATCACCGAAGTGGGAAGCAAAGGGACCTGCATTGTGGCCATAACGTCACGCCTCTATCTTCATTAAGAGTGGAGGAATTATAGCAGTAGGCAAAGCTCCTTCCCATACCACGCGCGCTCCGGTATAATGTCGCGGTTAACAACCCGGGCAGAGGGCGTCTTTCGCCCACACCGGAATCAGCGAGGAATGAGATGCGTCAGGACAACAGTACTCAAGCCAGCCGCACGACCCGACGGGACTTCCTGAAGAAGACCGGGATCGTCGCCGCCGGTGGCGTCGTGGGCTCCTTCATCGCCGGTCTTCCTTTGATTAACCGCGCGGGCAGAAAGCCTGCCAAAGTGACTTTTTCGAAGGACTCGGTCTTCACGCCGGCCCGGGACAAGGTCAACCGCGCCTAGCGCCGGTCCGCTCCACTACTCCGGAGGTCTTTAGCCAACCATGCAGGCAACTGCGCGCCCCAGAGTCCTTGCAGACGTGTTTATTCCTGCCGCCGCGGTCCAGTCCCGGGCTAACCGCCTGGCGATCGATGCGGCCCTCGTAATCGGGTTCGCGTTCGTAATCGCCATCTGCGCCCAGCTGGCCTTCAAGCTTCCGACCACCACCGTGCCTATCACCGGCCAGACCTTCGGCATACTTGTGTCCGGCGGCGCCCTGGGCAGCAAGCGCGGCGGGGCGGCCGCTCTGCTGTACATGCTGGTAGGCATGGTTGGACTGCCCGTCTTTGCGCCCACAGGCAACTTTATGGCGGAAAAGTCCGCCCACTTCGTATTCCCCTGGCTCGGAGGCTCCGGCCTGCTCTGGAATATGTCCAGCGGCGGCTATATAGTCGGCTTCGTCGTTGCGGCCTTCATCGTCGGCTGGCTTGCCGAGAAGGGCTGGGACAGGCAGTCCAAAGGCGTCCTGGCGATGCTTATCGGCTCCGTCGCCGTATATGTCTTCGGCCTGGCGTGGCTTGCTGTGTACATCCAGACCCACGCGCCCGTTAACGCCTTTTTTGAGGGCCTCTACCCCGGCAGCAGCCTGCTGGTAAAGACATTGAACGGCGGCCTCTTCCCGTTCGTCGGCGGGGATGCATTAAAGCTCGTTCTCGCTTCCCTCGCCCTGCCAGGGGCCTGGGCGCTGGTGAGCAAGATCAAGGGCGAGCCAAAGGGTTAGGTGGCCACGATCTGGTAACTTTTGACCGCCTCGCTTCGTTTTCACGAGCGAGGCGGTCTTGCTTTCAAACGAAAGGGTTGTGCATGAGAGGCAGTCTGGGCGGCCCTGTTTCAGTCCTCGCCGCGGCGCTTGCAGTGCTATTGGTCGCATGCGGCGACAATGCCATGCCCACGCCTGCGCCTGTTTTCACGCCCCTGCCGGCGGCCACAGCCACGCCCGAGGTCGCCCCCACTCCGACATTCTTCCCATCCGAGTCCGTCAACACGCCGATCAACCCTCCGTTCGATGCGGAAGACGCAGCGCTGCTGGACACAACCCACCCGCTCGACGGTAAGCCCGCCCCCGATTTTACCGGGGTAAGCGGCTGGATAAACACCGAGCCGTTCTCTCTGGCAGACCTCCGCGGCAGAGTGGTGCTGCTGGACTTCTGGACCTACACCTGCATCAACTGCATTCGCACGTTCCCGTTCGTCAAGTCATGGCACGACCGGTACCGCGACGTCGGCCTTGTCGTCATTGGCATTCACTCACCGGAGTTCGCCTTCGAAAAGAAGTACGAAAACGTTCTCAAGGGCACGCAGGACTTCGGCATTGAGTATCCAGTCGTCCAGGACAACGACTGGGCCATCTGGGAAGCCTTTCGCAACACTGCCTGGCCCGGGAAGTACCTGATTGATGCAGAAGGCAACGTCCAGCAGGTGACGATGGGCGAGGGCGGATACGTCGCCGTCGAGCAGGGTATTCGCTATTGGCTTCAAAAGGCCGGCTACAGCGTTGAGCACATCCGGTATACACCCGACGATTTCATTCTCGACCCAGAAATTGTCCGCGAAGCGCACGCAATAGACCGGGAAGACTCCCGTACCCGGGAGCTTTACGCAGGGCTGAAGCGCAACATACCGTTCCGAAAGTATCCGCCGCCGCTGCCGTACATTCTGTACGATCACTACTATGACAACCCGGACACTGACCAGCTTTACGAGGACCCGGACTGGCACAGCAACCACCACATATACTTCCAGGGGCTGTGGCATAACTACTCTGAATACATGCGCCATACCCGTGTCACTTCCAACCTGGAAGACTACGTGGCGATCAAGTACAACGCTAAGACCGTGAACGTGGTGGTCGGCAACGAAAAGGATGAGCCCTACGTGATTCGCGTCACATGGGACGGCAAGCCGATTCCGAAGGAAGTTGCCGAGCCGGACGTTCGCTGGGATTCGGAAGGCAACAGCTACCTGCTGGTGGATGAGCCGCGCATGTATCGTTTGATTCGTACGGTGGAATATGAGAAGCACCAATTGAAGCTCGCCTCCAATTCGGATGACTTCTCTCTCTACACCTTCACGTTTGGTTACTACAAAGAACTGGAAGATAACTAAGGAGCCTCAATGTCAAAGTTTAGACTGGCGCCCGTGTGGGCTTTCACGCTCGTGGCTGTAACGGCACTGGCGGTTGCATGCTCAAACGGCGGCCCGCCGCCGGTGGACGTAGCGCCCACCGCAACAACCGCTCGGGCCGCCGCCACCCCGGCCGGCCAGGCGTCCGCACAGTCCACGCCCACTCAGCAGGCCGGCCCTTTGCCTACCCCTGTCGCCGCAGGCACACCGCTCCCGGCGGACGCGTACGGCCCTGCCCCGGAGCTTGCCGGGACCGGCGAATGGCTCAACTCGGAGCCGTTCACCCTTGCATCACAGCGCGGCAAGGTAGTGCTGGTCGACTTCTGGACTTACACCTGCATAAACTGCCTCCGCACACTGCCTTACCTCAAGGACTGGCACGGAAGGTACGCGGACAAGGGCCTTGTGATTCTCGGCGTCCACACGCCCGAGTTCGACTTCGAAAAATATATCGACAACGTTTCGCGCGCGGTGAATGACCTGGGCATCGAGTATCCTGTGGTCCAGGATAACGGCTATGCCACGTGGCAGGCGTTCAGCAACCAGTATTGGCCGGCCAAATACATGATCGACAAGGATGGCCTGGTCAGGTATGTCCATTTTGGAGAAGGGGCATACGAAGAGACGGAGCAGTATATTCGGAAGCTGCTGGCGGAAGTGTACGCCTCGGTGAACGAAGTGCCGGTGGTGCCGAAGCCGGACCCGGAGGTCGATCCCCTCGCGATGCCTGACAACGTCCTGCTGGCCCTGACCCGGGAGCTCTACGCCGGCTACCGGCGTAATGACAGCGCCGTGCGCTTCGGAAACCCGCCCTACATAGTCCAGCCCGAGTTCTACGAGAACCCCCTGATGGCGGCAACCTACAAGGATCCGGGCGACCACTCCAACCACTTTATCTACGTGCAAGGCGAGTGGGAGACCACCGACGAGTACCTGCGCCATGCCAGGGCGACGCAGAACTACGAAGACTACGTGGCCATCAAGTTCTACGCCAATGAGGTCAACGTCGTTCTTGGCCTCCACTTCGGCGGGCAGTACGATGTCAAGGTTGCCATTGACGGCGTGCCGCTGAAGCGCGAAGAGGCCGGGACCGCGATAAAATGGGACCAGGACGGCAACTCCTACCTCACCGTCACAACGGAAGACATGTACCACATTGTGGACCTGGAGTCGTACCAGGGCAGGGAGCTGCGTCTGAGCTCGAACGCGGACAACTTCTCGGTCTTTGCATTCACCTTTGGCGCGTACATGCAGTAGCGGCGGGAGCTTATAGATGAGGTACCTGCGAATAGCAATCGCGTCGCTCCTGGCGGTGGCCGCATTGACGGCATGCGACTCGGGCGCAGATCCTCCGGCGGCGCCGGGCGGGCAAAGCCCTGTCGCCCGCACCGCGCCAGATCGTCCTGATATGGAACCCCTCGTCAAGGGGCCCGCTTCTCCTGAAGGATACCAGGCGATCCTTGCCACCTCGGACCTGGCCGTCGGGGAGAACCGCATCGGGTTCGTGCTGACTTCGGAGGACGGCTTCGTCACCGTGCCAGCCGTCCGCGTAACACCCAGGCTTCTGGACTCCTCCGGGACAATCCAGGAGGAGCAGGCGCCGGTGCAGGCCATGTACCAGGCGTGGCCGTACGGCAATCGCGGTCTCCACGCTGCCCGGATAAGCTTTGCCAGGCCCGGCCGGTGGGAGCTTTCAATCCAGGTTGAAGAGCCCGGCAAACCCGCATCGGCCGTGAAGCTGACTTTCGATGTGCGTGACTCTACCCTGGCCCCCAACGAAGGCGAGTCGGCAGTGAAGAGCCGGACCCGCACCGCCAGTGACGTCAAGAGCCTTGCAGAGCTTACGACAGGTTCCCTGCGCGATGGGGACCTTTACCAGGTCTCCATCGCCGATGCCGTTTCGGGCGGTAAGCCCGCCGTCGTTGTCTTTGCCAGCCCAGCCTTCTGCATCAACGCCGTCTGCGGTCCGCAGGTGGACGTGCTCCAGGAGCTCAAGAACAGCTACAAGGGCCAGGGCAGCTTCATCCACGTGGACTTCTACGAAAACCCCGACAAAATCCAGGGAGACCTGGGGAGGGCGCAGGTCGCCACCGCCGTAAAAGAATGGAAACTGCCAAGCATTGAATGGACCTTCGTGATCGATAAGAACGGCGTCGTAAGGGCGCGCTTCGAGGGTTTCGCAACTTATTCGGAGGTTGAGCAGGCTTTCAAGCAAGTCCTGTAGAGGCCTCTCAAAAACGAGAATGGTAAAATGTAGGGGCCGCTTCCTGGACCGGGGAGAGGCTCCTGTGATTTCGCGACATCCACACTTGAACCGGACGTGGGAAATGAGAGGCAAAACCAGGCCGCACAGACGTCACGGCGCCCGTGAAAAGGCCATCGCCGTCGGGGTCTTTTGCGCTGCCGCCGCCCTGGTCATGGCCGCCTGCGGAAGCGGCAAGGGTGCGGGAGATACCCAGGATGCAGGGGATCTCTATGCCCGCTACTGCGTGGCATGCCACGGAGATGCCGCCACCGGCCGCGGCGCGCTGATGGATGTGCCGGTGCACAGCAATGCGGGCCATGCCTGGCACCATGCGGACGGGCAGCTGCACGACATAATTTTCGGAAGGCTGAACGTACCGGGACGAAAAATGCCCACCTACGAAGGCATTCTCACCGAGGCGCAGGTAGATTCGATACTTTCATATCTGAAGTCCAATTGGGGGCCTCAGGAGCGGGCGCACCAGGAAGAGGTGAGCCGCAACTGGGAGTCAATTCGGGACTGATTGCCGGACTCTATGCTGGGACGCATTTTCCCCACATTCACATCCTGGGCGCGGTCGGCCTACGAAGCGCTTCCTCCCCACCGGAAGGTGGAAGGCGTCCTCACGTCCCGGGAGACCTCCGCGGTCGGCAAGCACTTCATCACTGTGGGTGGCCACCGGGTGGAAGTCGACTGGCTCACTTTCGACACTCTCAAGGAGGGAGAGAGCCTGACGGTCCGCTGCAGCCGTAGCTACAAGGCAATCCAGATCGAGCGCATAAAAAACCTCGTGGAGTAGCGGTCGGCTACCCCTGTTCCCCGGGTGCGTCAGCCGAAAGCCTCTCCAGGCCCCTTTCGCGGGCCAGCAGTATCTCTTTCGCATGCTTTGACATCTCGTTAAGCCGGCCTTCAACGAGGTCGTGCACAGACCCCTCAGGGTACTTCCCGTTTGCCTTGCGCTTGCCGGCGGCTACACCTGTGAGGACCTCAATCCCCTCGTCTATCGTTGAGACGGCGTAGATCGTGAATTTGCCGTCCTTGACCGCCTCCAGCACTTCGTCCTTGAGCATCAGGTTCTTAACGTTGTCTTTGGGGATAATTACGCCCTGCCGCCCGTTCAGACCGCGCGATTTGCACAGGTCGTAGAAGCCCTCGATCTTGTGAGTCGCCCCGCCGATCGCCTGGACATCGCCCCGCTGGTTGACCGAGCCTGTAACGGCAATCTCCTGCGAGATCGGCAGGCCGGATAGCTCGGACAATAGCGCGTAGAGCTCGGTCGAGGACGCGCTGTCGCCGTCTATCTCCGAATAGGACTGCTCGAAGACGATGCTTGCGCTAAGGGAGAGCATCTTGTTCTGCCCATACTGTCCCTGCAGAAAGCCCTGCAGGATCATGAAACCCTTGTCGTGGATGCGGCCGCTCATGCGCGCTTCGCGCTCCACGTTAACCATAGTCCCGCGGCCCAGCGCCGCGCGCGCCGTGATGCGCGTCGGTTTCCCGAACGAATAGTCGCCCAGAGAGTAGACCGCTAGCCCGTTGACCTGTCCCACTGCCGAACCCTCGGTGGCGATGTGAATGGTGTTTTCCTCGATGTACTCCTGCATCCTCTCTTCAGTCAGGTTCGCTCGGTACCGCTTCTGCTCAATCGCCTTCATGACGTGCTCGCCCTTGACCACCTTGCTCTTTGCCGCAACCGCCCAGTAGTTAGACTCGGTGATGAGGTCGGAAACGTCCATGAATCGCGTCGTCAGCTTGTCCTGATGGTCTACCAGCCGGCTGGAATAGTCGATCACCCGCGCAACTGCGGTCTTGTGGAAGGGTCGGAGCTTGTTATCAAGGCACCTGGCCTTCACGAAGCCAGCGTACTCCTTTTCCGAAGCCGCGTTGCGCTCCATCCAGTAGTCGAACTCTGCCGATATCTTGAAATACCGGCGGAAGTCCTCATCGTACATCTGCAGGAGCCGAAGCAGGTCCCCTGTCCCGATGAGGATGATCTGGAGCCTTATGGGTATGGGCTCCGGGCGGAGGGTGGATGACGGCAGCGGACTCATCTGCTCGCCGATGTTCTCGATCCTGACCTGGCCCGCCCTGAGGGTACGCTTCAAGGCTTCCCACGATAGGGGTGCGGCCAGCAGGTCCTTTGCCTGTAGTACAAGGTAGCCGCCGTTCGCCTTGTGTAAGGCACCGGGCTTTATCATCGTCAGGTCGGTCGTCATCGCGCCCATGCGCGCCTTGTACTCGATTCGCCCGAAGAGGTTGTAGTACGTGGGGCTGTATTCGAAGATAACCGGCGTGCCGTCGCAGGTGGAATTGTCCAGCAGGTCATTGACCCTGTACTTTATGAACAGGTCATCGTCAGCGCCCTGGGCGGGCGAGATAGCGCCGTCCTCACCCGGCTTGAACACCTCGTGGCTTTCGGCCATGTCCTCTTCCACCGCGTCGAGGTAGTCCACTATCTCCTGGTGCGAGCGGTACTTTGCCTGCAGCTCATTGACTATCGGCGTCAGCGTGAAGCGGATGATGTCCTTGTCCACCTGCCGCACTTCGTCCGTGGCCTGCTTGTTCAGGCGGCGCATCATGACCATTGCCTGGCCTACTGCCTTCTGAAGCGACTCCGCGCGCTTGCTGAAGAGCTGTTTCTGCTCGTCCGACAGCGCCTCGAACTCCTCCGGGGTCATCGGCGTGTCGCCGTTCATAGGCACAGGGGTGATGCCTGCGGGCGTCGAGCGGATGGAGAAGCCAAGCTTGAGCGCGCTTTGCTCAGTCTCGGCGGATATACCCTCCCGCTGCTCCTGGATGCGCTCCATCACCTGTTCAATGCGCTTTGTGTACTCCTCGCTTTCGAATACCTTCGGCAGCTCAACACTGCACGTATCCACAACCTCCTTCATGTCCTGCCTGAACTCTTTAGCCATTCCGCAGGGCAGGCTTATGGCCTTCGGCTGCGAAGGGTCCTGGAAATTGTGAACATACGCCCAGTCGGCCGGCACCGGCCTCTTGTGGGCGGTCTTGTCCAGGAACGTCTTGACGGCTGTGGTGCGGCCCGTCCCGGGAGCGCCGGACACAAAGATATTGAACCCCGGGTCACCTATCTCAAGGCCGAGGTTCAGAGCGCTGATCGCCCGTTCCTGTCCTATGGGACTGTCCAGCGGCTGCACGTCGTCCGTGGTCTCGAAGCCGAGCGAATTGGGCTTGCAAGGCCTGGCCAGCTTGCTCACAGGCACTTTGAGGTTGAAGACGCTCATGGACAACTCCTGATTACAGGGTGTGGCGCTTCCGGAACGAATTTTTCGAGCGGCGTACCCGTGACCCGGACTCGCGCGGATGGATATTGCCTTGCGGCGCAGTTTATCAGTATAAGCCACGTACGGCCAAGCTTCCTGTAAGTACGCGTACTCGTCGACTACGTACGCTCGTCGGCTATCTGTTCTCACTAACCCGGCGCCGGGCAGGTCATGTCCATGTGGGCGGCGCAGGCCATGTCCATGCGGCCGCCGCCGGGGGACATGTCAAGGGGCAGTGAATCTGTCAGTGTTTAGGGTGCAGTGATTTTGTCAGTACGGTTCGTCTCCATGGGTGGTCTGCAGCCGGCTTATGGGCGGTGGACTTAGCCGGATAGGGACTGAGTCCTCTCGCCCGAGGTTTCGGTTGAATTCCGGTGGGAGACTCCTGCGCTTCGGGTTTTGGCTGCTCACCGAGTGAAGATTGGGGATGAGAAAGGTC
>VGZY01000068.1 GCA_016872355.1 SAR202 cluster bacterium
ACGCCCCTCCAGAACAAGGTTCAGTATCTGTGCTCTCTTCGCTTCTCGCTCGGTCAAATGTAGTCCTCTCATGGACTGACATATTCACTGAGCAGTTACCTACTGACAATATCACTGAGCAAAGACAATGCGCCGAGAAACGATTGACAATTTCCCTGCGCCAAACATAAGCTGCTATGGACTTCTACGGCTGCAAGGCCGCGATTACAGGCAAATCAATGGCCCGAGGCATTATCAAGAAGGCAGTAGACACGGTAACCTTCCCTGGGAGGGCGCTGCTGCTGATCAACGACGACGGGGTTGGGCTTTCGTCGCTCAGGACGGAGCGGTTCGATTACGTAGCCCGGAATGTACAGGGGTACTGCCTGGACGTTGGGTGCGGGGAGCATAACCTGTTCGTGACGCGGTGGCTCAGCGGCAACGGCAAGGGAATCGACGTTTTCCCTTATGACGGGCTGACGGCTGAGAACATTGTGGAGGACATGAGCCGGTTCCCGTTCCCGGACGGGACGTTCAAGACGGCGACGTTCATTGCGAACATCAACCACATCCCGGAGCCGATGCGGGACGTGGAGCTTGCCGAGGCGTACCGGTGCCTGGCGCCGGGCGGGAACGTGGTTGTGACGATGGGCAACCCCGTTGCCGAGGTTCTCGTCCACAAGTACATCTTCCTCCAGAGCAAGGTGCTCGGCGCCAAGTTCGAGGACACTGAGCGTGGCATGCACGAAGACGAGGAGTTCTACCTGAAGGACTCCGAGATCAAAGCTCGCCTGGCCAAAGCCGGGTTTACCGGTATCAAGAAGAAGCGGTTCATGACGCAGTGGGGCCTGAACCACCTTTTTCTCGGCTGGAAGAGGTAAAGGAGCGGCGACAGGGCCGGTTTATGACACAGACAGCGGACTTGAAGACTAGGTCGAATGCTCGCTCCACGGGACCCGAATCTATGAAGACGGACCGCCTCAAGCTATCGGTCATCATCCCCGTTTACAATGAGGAGACGACGATCTCCGAGGTGATCGACAAGGTCAAGCGCGTTGACCTGGGCGATATCGACAAGGAGATAATCGTTGCCGACGACGGCTCGACCGACCAGACAAGCACAATCGTCAAAAAGAAGTTCGAGACTCTCGAGGTCACGAAGGTCTACACGTCGCTCATTAACCTGGGCAAGGGCGCGGCGGTCCGCTTCGGGCTGGACTACGCAACGGGCGACCTGATTATCATCCAGGATGCAGACCTCGAGCTCGATCCCAACGAGTACACGCGCTTGCTTAAGCCGATCCTGGACGGCGAGACGGACGTGGTCTACGGCTCGCGGTTCCTTGGAAAAAAGAACCGGAACATCCCCTTCATCAGCCGCCAGGCCAACCGCTTTCTCACCACGCTGGGAAATGTGCTCTTCGGCGGGAAGCTCACGGATATGGAAACGGCTTACAAAGTGTTCCGCCGTGACGTGATCAAGAGCGTGCGATTGAGGACGGTCGGCTTCGACATCGAGGCCGAGATAACAGCGAAGCTGCTCAAGAAGGGGTACAAAATCAAAGAGGTGCCGATCTCTTACAACCCGAGAACGGCGGAACAAGGGAAGAAGATCTCCTGGATTGACGGCGTTGAGACTATCTACACGCTGCTTAAGTGCCGCTTTTCGAACAGGTAGACACTGATGGCTTTACTGAAACTCCCCACCAGGAAACGCACCATGTCAGTATTGCTGATGGCCTCCGTAGTAGCGATCATACTCGTGGCCGGCCAGACTTCGTTGAAGTACGGGCTAAACCGGACAGGCGGCATCACGGGCGGGTCCTTCACCAGCATTGAAACGTGGGCCAAAGTGCTCTTCTCGCCGTTCGTTATCGTGGGCTTCGCGCTGTACGGCGCAGCCTCGCTCCTGTGGCTTCGGGTGCTCACTGAGCAGGAGCTAAGCCTCGCATATCCTTTCATCAGCCTCAGCTATGCGGCATCCCTCCTGATTGGCCGCGTGGTATTCCACGACGACCTCTCGCTGCTGCGCATCGTCGGCGTGGGAATCATCGTCTTCGGCGCATTCATCGTTTCCCGCAGCTAGCGCTTCGCCCACAAGGTCCGTATCCGCGTAGCAACATCCGCCAGGCAGGCGGCCGCGAAGACGATAATCAGCGTGTCCACCGGGAACCGGAACCTGGGCGATCCCCAGAACGGCAGCGTCATCATGAAGGCGAAAGCGATGGTCGCAGTAAGCGGCCATGATAGCCGCCACCGATGGAGCAATGCCGACCCCACGAACAGCACCAGCACCGGCCCGAAGAACACCCACATCACGATGTCATTGAACGTGAGAGACGGGTCGTACGGGTCCGGGCGCGGCGTCCAGAAGTTCTTTGCCCTGTTCAGGACCGGCGCCGGCAGGAGCCGCCAGTTTCGCTTGATCTCATCAATCGCCCAGCCCTGACTCACGGCGTCGGCCTCCGCCTCCGGCAGCAACGAAAGGTAGGCCACGTCATCGGGATCGCCCACGTAAAACATTCCGGCCTGCACGAGCGGATGCGTGAGATCGCCGTTGCAGATCCAGAGAACGATGCCGCCGGCACTGTGTACGGGCATGAAGACGCCGTGCTCAACGTAGTTCCGGACAGTCCAAGGTGCGATGACCGCGATGAACGCCGTCAGCCCCAGCGCCCACTGCCTCGCGCTCCATCGCCATTGGACGCCCTTTAGCCGCGACATCGCTGCCTGGGCCGCTACAACGAATAGCGGGAAGAACAGGAATGCCGGCCTGTTGAGAGCGGCGGCGGCCCACACCGCTCCCGTCGCGGCGGCAGCCCAGCCTCTGCCCGTTTTGCCCGCCACGACGAACGACAGCACGGACGCCACGGCGAGCAGTGCGGCGAGATTCTCAGTCAGCGCCTTGTTGGCGTAGTACACGGCCGGAGGGTAGACCGCCCAGGCGGCGGCGGAGAGCATCGCTACGGCCGCGCGCCCGGGGAGAAGCTCGCGAACCAGCAAGAAGACGAGCGGCGCGACGAGGGAGGCGATCAGCAGGCTGACCGCCCGCGCGACGCCCTCGTGCGGCCCGGCGACGGCGTATGCTGCGACTAGCACTGCGGGAAAGACCGGAGGAAGGAACGACTTCCTGCCGGCGTAGTCCTGCCACCCGTTTCCTTCCACGAAAGACTCGGCGACGCTGTGGTATGCCTGCTCATCCCCTTCCAGCGGATAGTCCGTCCCAACCACCACGACGAAATACCCCAACCGCACAACGATCGAGAGTACGGCAAGTGCAATGAGCAGCAGGGCCATATTGCGCCGTGTGGGCGCGGCTACGGCGGCGTACAGCCGTTCCATGCCCGGCTACCGCGCCGTCCAGCCGAGATCGATAGCGTACGAGGCGCCGGTGATCGAGCGCGCCTCATCCGACGCCAGGAACCGCGCGAGGCCGGCGATCTCTTCAGGCTCGATCATTCGCTTGATCGCGGCAGGCTCGAGCATTATCTTCCGAACGACCTCCTCCGGAGTGATGCCGAAGGTCTTCGCCTGCGACTCCAGCTGTGCCTCCACAAGGGGCGTGCGGGTGTAGCCGGGGCAGATGGCGTTCACTGTGATCCCGAACTCGCCCACCTCCAGCGCGACGGTCTTTGTGAGGCCCACGATGCCGTGCTTGGCGGCGTTGTACGCGGATTTGTAGGGACTGGCAACCAGTCCGTGGATGGACGCCATGTTGATGATGCGTCCCCACTTCTGCGCCTTCATGCCGGGGACGACGTACTTTGTGAGCTGGAACGGCGCGACGAGCATCACCTGCACCATCTGCGCCCACACCTCTTCCGGGAACTCGTCCACGGGCGCGACGTTCTGATAGCCGGCATTGTTGACCAGGATGTCTACCCTGCCCTCCAGCCCGACGGCCTTCTTCGCAAGCTGCCTCGTCTCCTCCATGTCCGCCAGGTTGGCCTTGATAAACGCGCCCTTCAGGTCGTTCGCCACCGCAACGCCCTCGTCGCGCATGTCGTTGACGATTACCTTCGCGCCGCTAGCTGCGAACCGGGTCGCGATCGCCTTGCCGATGCCGCTCCCGCCGCCTGTGATGAGCGCCACGCGCCCCTTAAGTGATGTGTCCATGGTGTTTAGTTCCCTGAGTAAGGTCGTTCGCGGCACATGATACAGGAAATGCTCGTTTGTGGCCCGCACTTGACAGCCCCGTGGCGCGGGGCTATCGTCTCATCCGAACCATTCGCCCTCAATCCGCAACGCAAGGAGCCATCACGCACATGGCGCAGGCAAAGACGAAGACGGCCGCCACTACCGCCCGGCAGTCGCCGCCCGACTACCGGATTATCTACAACTGGGACGGCGCGCCGCTGGATTACAGCGAGATCCCGTTCACGACGGAGAAGTTCCTGGAGAAAGTTTACGCCATCGCGAAGGACACGCAGGTCGGCGCGATGTTCTGGTGCGTGGGCAGCGAGCACGCCGAATGGCCTTCAAAAAAGATAGAGACGCTGTGGACGGAGGACGGCAAAGGTTACGACTCTGTTCGCAGCATGCGCCACGCGGAGGGCGTCAAAAAGCTGTTCGAGGGGGGCAACAACCCATACCAGGCCATGGTCAAGCGCGGCCACGAGCTGGGGATGGCGGTGTATGCCTCCGTCCGCATGAACGACAACCACTTCTACGGCACGAAGCCGGAGGAGTTCAAGCGGCTCAAAAAGGGGTCCAGGCTCCGCCGGGACCACCCAGAGTGGCTATTGAGCGAAATGCAGGTGCCGGAGCAGCGGGCCATCGGGTCATGGAACATGGCGATCGCAGAGGTACGCGAACACCGGCTGGAGTACATCACAGAGGCCTGCATGCAGGCCGACTGGGACGGCGTGGAGCTCGACTGGCAGCGCCACGCATTCCACGTGCCGGAGAACGACGGGTACCGCCTGCGGTACACTCTCACGGACCTCCAGCGCGCGGTGCGCCGGATGACCGACAAGATCGCGCAGAAGCGCGGGAAGCCATTCTACGTCGCCGCCCGCGTCTCAGCCACGCTGGAGAGCTGCCGGCGCATCGGGTACGACATCGAGGCGTGGGCGAAGGAGGGGCTCTGCGACATCATCATCCCCGCCGGCTGCTCCGGGACGGACCCGGACGTGGAAGTGGAAAAGTTCAAGAAGCTCGTCGAGGGCACCGGCATCAAGGTCTACGCCGGCCTGGACTCCCTGGGCAGGCAGGACGCGAAACGCCTTATCTCCGGCGCGGCGTGGAAGGACGGCTGGGTGCGGGCGGTCGCTGCGGGCGACTGGGACCGCGGCGTGGACGGCATGTACGTGTTCAACTGGCACGGCAATGAGAAGGGCTGGCGGAGCCTGCTGACGACGATCGGCTCCCCCGACACGCTCAAGGGCAAGGACAAGGTGTACGCGGCAATCCACCGCGGGCCGATTGCGCAGGACGAGCCAAAGCGCAACGCGGTGAACGACCGTATTTACGGGGAGACGGCGGTGGCGCTGTACCAGACGTTCGCGGGAGAAGGCCCGCGCTTCCAAGTGCGCGTGCACGACGACGTGGCAGCGGAGTCGAAGGCCGGCAAGCTAAAGTCCACCGAGCTGCACATCGAAATCGAGCACTTCTCCAGTAACGGCGACAAGGTGGACGTGTGGCTGGACGGCAAAAAGATAGGCGAGCCGAAGGTCCGGGACGTCGCCGCTGAGGACGCCGGAAATCCATCGGACGTCTCCGAGAACAAGTGGCTGGTGTGGTCACTGACGCCGGAGCAGGCGTCGAAGGGCACGCACGTCATCAAGGCCGTGTACGCCGGCCGCGACCCCAGGATGAAGAAGCCCATGGTCATCAGCCACGTGGAGATCATGGTGTTTTACAAGTAGTCATAAGGCACCCCGAGCTTCCGTGAGCCGACTCCCGAAGGCCGAAGAATGTGTAGTGGACATCAGGAAGATCACGCGCTATCTCCTGTTACCGGACCACGAGGTTTGAGGTTCCAAAGCTGACTTCTTTGGTCGCTTCGGATTCAAGCCAGAGCACCCCGAAGTGCTTCGAGCAGCGCTGAGAAATCACGGGCGCCTCAACACCGTAAGACGCACGGTGCCTTCCCAACACGGTATGATCTATTTGGTGGAAGGGTTTCTGGAAACGCCGGATGGGCGCTCGCCATTTATCAGAAGTGTATGGATGATTAATTCTGGAACCACAGTGCCGCGTTTGATATCCGCATATCCCTTACAGGAGGGTAAGCGTGAAACTTCAGGAGCATGAAAGAGCGGTCCTGACCGAGGATATCCCCGGCGAGGGACTGAAGGCCGGCGATCTGGGTACGATAATTCACGTCCATGGCGATGGCATTGCCTATGTGCTTGAGTTCTTCAGTGTCGAAGGCGATACCGTAGCCATTGCCACGGCAGAAGCATCCCAGGTACGGCCTGTCGAGCGGGACGAGATCAACCACATCCGCAAAATGGAATCGGCCGCATAACCCGAAACAGGAATCGATTCGCCATGGTCACCAAACCCAAGCTGCGCGTCGCAATCATAGGCGGGGGCCGCATCGGCGGGCTGCTTGAAGACGAGACGCCTCCCAACCGCTTCCGCAAGCCGCATGGTCACTTCGCCGCGTACCAGACGGTGCCGGACGTGCAGGTCGTCGCCGTCGCGCAGCGCAGCCCCGAGCGCGCGGAGATGTTCAAGAAGCGCTGGGGCATCTCCAACGTGTACACGGACTACCGGCAGATGATCGAAAAAGAGAGGCCGGACATCGTCAGCGTGACCACGCAGGCAATCTACAAGGCGGAGATCATAGTCCACGCGGCGGAGCACGGCGTGAAGGGCATCTTCGCCGAGAAGGCGCTGTGCTGCTCCCTGGAAGAGGCGGACCGCATCTACGCCGCCCTTAAGAAGAACAAGGTCGCCTTTAACTACGGCGCGGAGAGGCGACAGCACGACGGCTACCAGCGCCTCCGCGAGGCCATCGCCAAGGGCGACATCGGCGAGCCGAAGTACGCCTTCTGCTTCTGGCTGTCGGACCTGATGAAGCACCACTCGCACTCACTCGACACGATATCGTTCCTGCTCGGCGACCCCAAACCGGTCTGGTGCGAGGGCAAGCTCATCCTCAAGGGAGACGCGCTGGACCCCGGCAACCGCATGGGCCCGCGCGAGGGGGCAGGCATGACGCAGCGCCCGCTACCCATGCCGACGCTCGACACGAAGAGCCGCAAGTTCATCGCGCCCGAGGGCATGCCGTTCGCCGACCCGTACCTGGACTTCTCTCGCATTGGCTACGACAACGGCACGGAGGCGTTCATATTCCCGCTCAGCCGCGCGACGGATTTCGAAGTGCACGGCACCGAGGGGCGCGCCTTCTCGTGGGACGACGGGCAGGACATCCGCGTCCGGAGCGTGAGCAAGAAGAAGGGCGGCGGCGACGTCGTGGAAAAAACGATACGCCCGAGCGGCCTCAGCCCAACCGTCAACACGATCAAGGACCTGGTGAGGGAGCTGCAGACGGGCGAGCGCACCAAGGGCAACATAGACGTAACGATGCAGGGGCTGGAAGCGGAGTTCGGCCTTGCTTACTCCCACATTGAAGGCAACAAGCGCATCCCTCTGCCTGTCAAGGACAGAAGCCTTTACATCCCGAACCATTAAGGATTTGTCTGCAGACCACCCAGATTTTCTTGGCAACCGGACTGCTGGGGTAAAATATCGGTAGAGGCGTCTGTGAGGTACGTGAAATGACGACAACCGATATTGCGAAGACGGTGCACGAAAAACGGGAGGAGATCCTCAGGATCGCCGCGAAGCACGGCGCATACAATGTGCGCATATTCGGTTCGGTGGCGCGCGGCGACGCAGGCCCTGACAGCGATGTGGATTTCCTGATTGACTACGGCCCGAACACCAGCCCGTGGTTTCCGGGCGGCCTGATTGCAGACTTGCAGGATCTTTTGGGCAGGAATGTGGACGTGGTCACGGAGAAGGGCCTTCACAGGCTGGTCAAAGACCGCGTGCTGGCAGAAGCCGTTCCCCTGTGAAGGGCCACGACGACCCGCTCTACCTTGACCATATCCTCGAATGCATAAGCCGAGTCGAGGAGGATATGGCCGTCGGCCATGCGGAATTCAGTGCCTCACGCCTTCGCCAGGACGCCGTCCTCCGCAATCTCCAGATAATGGCGGAGTCCACCCAGCGGCTATCCGACGAGATCAAGGCAACCCAGCCCAAGATTCCATGGCGACAAATCGCCGGGCTGAGAAACCGCCTCACACACGGTTACATGGAATTGGACCTAGAGCTAATAGCGCGAATCTCGGAGAACCACTTGCCCTCCCTCAAGGCGGCAGTTATGGAGATGATAAATCGTTCAGGCCGGTAACCCTCGGATGTCGCCGGTTGGACCCAATTCACTTCCCCGCCCTGAAGCTGTAGAGATGCGAGTCCTTCATGTTGAACACCAGCCGGATGGTCCTCCCTGCCAGGTCGTTCAGGCTGCGCTCGCCCGGCCATTTGACTACCGCTGAGTCAGTCGTGATGCGGCACGGCGCGTTGCCGTCGAACTTCGCCTTATTGTCGCCGGAAAACTCCGGCAAGGGCGTATTGCCGGCATCCCATACCTCCACAAGCATGTCGCCGCCGCCCTCCAGCGGGTAGCCGACCAGAGACCTCGTCGTGGAGGCGTTTAGCATCAGGTCGCCGCCGGGCCATACCATCGGCGTCGTGACGACTCTTCCCTGCTTGAATCCCGCAGTGAGAGATGCAAACCGGTCAACCGTGATCTGCGCCATTCCGATGGCAGCATACTGGACGGGGCTTGGCGATTTCGAGTGGTTGTGTGCGCCGCTCCGTCCGCCGAAGTAAATCCTCAACTGGCTACCGGCATGGACCGGCGCGGCAGACGACGGAGACGACCACAAGCGGTTCCACGGGTATTCCTGGCCGATGAACGTTTCGCGCTGCACCGGCCTGCGCCATGTCTCGAAGTCCCGGCTCCACGCGAGCACGATGTCCACGACGTCCGTGTAAGTGTTATACCGCTCAAGCAGCCCCACATACAAATCACTGTACTTGAACGCGACCATCCCATAGAATTCCGTGTCCGGGGGATCGAGCAAGTCTGGACGGACGAGCACCCTGGACCATGACCAGTTGCGAAAGTCCTCGCTTTCGACCATCGCCGCAACACGCGCCCTATACAGATCATAGGTGTCGCCCGGCTTTATCAGCACGACGTACTTGCCGTTCACCTTTTCCCCCACCAGGTGCTTGCGGTCTCCTATTGAGCCGAGGAGAGGCCCAGGCAGGTACTCCCACCGGAAGCCGTCCCTGCTCACTACGCCGAACATCCCCCCTTTGCCGTTCATAAACCGGCGCGCATGGAATATCGCCTTGAAAGGCGCCTCTTTATCGTCCGGGTCATACATAACCGACGGAGTCTGCGTATGCTCAAGAACGATGTTGTTGTGTTTGCTTCCCTCGAACTCCACCGCCCCGACAGTTGGGCGAGTCCATCGTAGCCCATCCTTGCTTTCTGCCACGCAGAGAGCCCGGACCGGCACCGACCTCTCCACGAGGTAGTACATCAAGTAGCGGCCGTCCACTTTAAGGACGGTGCCGTTCATGAGGACCTCAGTGCCCTCCCACGGCATCTCGGGGCGCAGGACCGGCTCCGGGAATACCTCGGGCTTGTGCCACTGGCGGGTGATACGCAGCGTGTCCTCGATCCACAAGTCGTCAAGGAACAACTGGTTCTTTGTCAGGTCCACCCCGGGGTGCGTTCGAGACATCAGTTCCCTCTGATTGAAAACTAAGCCCTAGCGCCGCTGCTTCTGAAGCTGAAAAGGTGGGAGTCTCGCATGTAGAAGACCAGGCGGATGCGACGGCCTGCCAGGTCATTCAGGCTCCGACCGCCGGCAGTGGGGCAACGACCAGCGCCAGCAGGACGATGGCCGAGGCCTCCATCGCGTTCACCTTTAGCATTTGCGCGGTGGTGACCCCTCGGGTGCGGAGCAGGGACGCGCCGGCCTTGCGGCTGGTGTTCAGGAACGAGACCAGCACAGCAAGGGTGTACAGGGTGCACACCAGCATCATTGCCGTCACGAGCAGCAGTGGGATGGAGCTCAGTATGCTCCGCCGCTCGACTCCATCCACAAGGCCCTCCACCTGGCCTGTGGAGACCTGGGATTCAGGAAGCGCTCGCCTGACCTCCCGCTGGAACGCCGCGGTCTTTCGCTTAACCTCAGCCATAGGGGTGCCTTTGAGACGGTCCAGGTCTATCTGCACGGACCACACGGGGTCGACCTGGGGCAAAATTCCGGGATAGGCGGCAGTGATGACGTTTACAGCGTCCGGGAGCGCCAGGTAGACCGGCAAGGGCGGCTCGGTTGGGTCAATGGACACGCCGACAGGGGCGGACTCGCTTATTGACGACGGCCCAATCAGCACGCTGAAGCTGCTCCAGAATGCGTCAGATGGGTCCCGCGCCTCGAAGACGCCCACCACTTCGGCCACGATCACCCTTGCCGCTCCGACGGAAGGCGCGAACGTGATGCGGTCCCCCAGCGCGAGCCCGAACTCCGCGGCGGTGGCTGCCGGTATGGCGGCCTGAACTAACGGCCCGCTGCCGGACTCCACGATGCCGCCGGCAGGCATGCCCCCGGCGACAAAGCGCGCCCTCACCTCCAACCCGGAGACATAGCCCAGGTAACCTCGAGACACCAGTGGAGAATTCGCCGAGCGGTCAGGCAATGGCCGATTGGGGTATCCGGCGAGCAGGGTATCGCTACGAAAGAAGAGTGCGCGGTCGAGGGCGATTTCACCGAGGTTTTGCTCAGTCGCCCGGCCTACCAGGTCCTCGTGGTATGCAAGGGAGTCCTCGGAGAGGTCCATATCGGCGGCCAGGATGCGGTAGTCCAGAGAGCCGCCTGCGAGGCGGTCGACGGCAACGTTGAACGAGAGCTGTTTCAGCGCTGAGAGAAAGACAGGCGCGGCAGTGCCGAGCGCCGTGGCGAAGGCAATTCCGGCAAAGACGCTGGCCACCAGCTTCCAGTCCGCCTGGAAGCGCCTCAAGACCAGCCTGGGGAGTGCGAGTGGCGGCATGCGCGGCTACGCCCCTGAGTGCATCTACCTTTCCGGACACCCGTACCTTATCCCAGCCCACCCTCACACGCAACCGCAATGCGTTCCCGGACCTCCTCGCCTATTCCCAATTCGTAATTCGTAACTCGTAATTTTTTTCCCCACTCCTCCTTGACCCACCCCCGCTCCACCCCGTACCCTGTCACTGGCTGCCCGGCTGCTTCACAGCCCCAGCCCCCAGACCCTAGCCCCCTCCGAAGGAGCCCACATGCCGTACTACACCACCCGCCCGGTCATCATGGGACGGAAAGCCGTTGTGACTTCCGGCCACTACCTGGCTACCGCCGCCGGATTTCGCATCACGGAGCAGGGCGGCAACGCCTTCGACGCCGCTGCTGCAATGGGCATCTGCCTCAATTTGCTTGAGCCCACCAGCAACGGCATTGGCGGCGAGGTGCCCACACTGGTGTACTCCGCGAAGGAAAAGAAGACTTACGCGGTGAGCGGCATGGGCTGGAACGCGAAGGCCTTCACCATCGAATGGTGCCAGAAGAACGGCATCGACCTGATTCCGGGTGACGGCTTCCTCCCCGCCTGCGTCCCCGCCGTTGTCGGCACCTGGGCGCTCATCCTGGCGCGCTTCGGCACGATGGGCATGTCGCAGGTGCTCGCGCCGGCGCTGGACCTCGCCGAGAACGGCTTCGCGATGGACAGGAAGCTGAGCGGAGCGTTAAAGGGCGCGGAGAAGAAGTTCACCCAGCTCTATCCCACAACCGGACAGCTTTACCTGAAGAAGGGCAAGGCGCCCGAGGTCGGCACGATGTTCCGCAATCCCGGCTTCGCATACACGCTCAAAGCGATGTGCAAGGCCGAGGACGGCGCGAAGCACAAGGGCCGCGTCGCGGGCATAGAGGCAGCCCGCGACGCCTTCTACAAGGGCGAGATCGCCGACAAGATGCTTGCCTGGGCCACAACTAACCCCGTAGAGGACGCGAGCGGGAAGGCCCACACTGCCCTGCTCTCCTCCGAGGATCTGGCCGGTTGGCAGGCCGGGCTGGAGTCGCCCTCGACTCTCAGTTACAAGGGGCTCGACGTCCACAAATGCCCGCCGTGGACCCAGGGTCCCGTGTTCCTTCAGCAGCTCGGAATCCTCGAAGGCTACGGCCTCAAGGCGATGGGCCACAACTCGGCAGAGTACCTGCACACTCTCATCGAGTCCGCCAAGCTCGCTTTCGCCGACCGCGAAGCCTATTACGGCGACCCGCAGTTCGATAACGTTCCCATGGACCGGCTGCTCTCGAAGGACTACGCAGCGAAGCGCCGGGAGCTTATCGGCGCGAAAGCGTCCATGGACACGCGCCCCGGCGACGTGGGCCGCGGCATCCCGGACTACACGCTGCGCGCAGTCGCCGACGACAACCGGATGGCGCTGAAGGTCGCCGCGCGGGCCACGAAGGACCTGGGCATCGGCCACGCCCACACCGGCGACACGACGCACCTGGACGCCGTGGACGCGGCCGGCAACATGGTTGCCGCCACGCCCAGCGGCGGGTGGATCGGCACCTCGCCGGTCATTCCGGCGCTCGGCTTCCCTCTCGGGACCAGGGGCCAGATGTTCTACCTGAACCCCAACCGGCCGAACGCGCTCGCGCCTCACAAGCGCCCGCGCGCCACGCTCACGCCCAGCATGGTCACGAGGAACGGCGAGCCCTACATGGCCTTCGGCACGCCGGGCGGAGACAGCCAGGACCAGTGGACTCTCCAGTTCTTCCTGAACTACGCGGAGTTCGGCATGGACATTCAGGAGGCGATGGACGCGCCCACCCTCCACTCCACGCACTTCCCGTCGTCGTTCTACCCGCGCGCCGCCTACCCTGGCCGCGTCGTCTCGGAGGACACCATCCCGGAGAGCGTCCGCGAGGAGCTCAAGAAGCGCGGCCACACCATCGAGCTGACGGAGTTCGGCGCAAACGGCAAGGTCATGGGCATTCGTTTCAACAAGGAGACCGGCGTCATCTCCGGCGGCTGCGCCCCCAAAGGCAACATCGGCTACGCGCTGGGGTGGTAATGGCAGGATGAATCTGCAATCATAGGTAAGAGCGATCATTAGCAACCAGTGAGCCTCATGCGCCCGCGCGCTTGAGCGGAAGCCAGGGAAAGCAGGCCGTTGGGATCCAAGCCAACCCACCCTACGTCGACCGCCGAAGCCGGAGATCCCCAGCCGGCGGGCTGGCGTCGCGCCCTTGGCGGACTGCGCGTCCCTACCTCGGGAATGGACGCTCTCAGCTACGTGGACTTCCGGTGGGTGTGGACCGGCGCGTTCGTCGCCTTCCTTGCGATGAACATGCAGTGGGTCGCCCGGGGCTGGCTGGTCCTTCACCTCTCGGACAACTCCCCGCTCGCCCTCGCGATGGTCATGGCATCGTTCGCCCTCCCGATGACGGTCATCTCCATCGTCGGCGGCGCGCTTTCCGACCGCATACCCCGCAAGTACCTGCTCGTCTACGTGCAGGTCGTGAACGCCGTCGTGACGCTCGGCGTGGCCGTCCTGGACATGACCGGGGCCATCCAGTACTGGCACATCCTCGTGAGCGGACTCATGAACGGCACGCTGATGGCGTTCAACATGCCGAGCCGCCAGGCGATAATCTCGGACATATTGCCGGATGGCAAGCTCATGAGCGGCATCGCGCTTGTCAGTTCAGGGATGAACGCCACGCGCATCGTTGGACCTGCGCTGGCGGGCTTCCTGATCCTGATCATAGGCACCCACGGCGTCTTCGTCCTGATCGCGCTGGCCTACCTGGTCTCCGGGCTTTCGATGGCAAAGCTCAAAACGGGCGACCACTACAAGCCGCGCTCCGGCAAGAGTATGAAAGGCGACATTCTCGCCGGCCTTTCTTACGCCGCGAAGGAGCCGACCCTGCTTAGCCTGCTCGTGATGGCTTTCATTCCTGTGCTCTTCGGCATGTCTTACAATGCGCTGCTGCCTGCGTGGGCAAAGGAGGCGCTGAACATCGAGCCGGACGGGCTGGGGTTGCTGTTCATGGTGATGGGGATAGGGGCGCTCGCAGGCAGCCTGGCGCTGGCGAATATGGGTGGGTTCCGTCGCTGCGGCGCCGTGTTGCTGGCGTCCTGCGTGGCCTGGGGAGTCGCGCTCGCCCTCTTCTCCCAGAGCACGTCATTCATCATCGCCTTGCCTTTGCTGCTGGTGATCGGCTTCATGAGCTCCGTGTACATGGCGCTCAACTCCACTCTCATCCAGCTTTACGCCGCGCCGGAGATGCGCGGCCGCGTCACCAGCATATCGATGATGTCGTTCGGCGCGCTGCCGCTGAGCGCCGTGCCTTTCGGCGCGCTTGCCGAAGGCATAGGCACACCCAACGCCCTCACCCTGAGTGGTATCCTCCTCCTCTGCTTCACAATCGCGTTTGCGCTGCTGCGGCCCGCCTTCCGCAGAATCGCCTGAAAAACAAAACGGCCTCGATAGTTCGGGGCCATTGAAATGCCTTGATTAGCGTCGCAGATTGTCAGGCGGTCGTCTCATCGCCGCACTCCAGCTCGCCACGCCCTTCCACGTCGAGTATCTTGGAGAAGGCCTCGATAATCGCGGATGCGTCATCATCGCTGATGTGGCGCGAGAAGTGCTGCTGGATGCCGCTGATATGGCCGGGAGAGGCTTTCGAATAGACCTCCTTGCCCTTCTCAGTCAGTGTGGCCCAGGTTCCTCGCCGGTCCTCGGCACAGGGCGCGCGCAAGACCAGCCCGGCCTCCTCCATGCGGTCGAAGAGCCTCGTAAGGCCGCTCCGGCTTAGAAGGATGCTCTCCGCCAGCGTCTGCATCCGCAGCCTGCTCTCCGGAGCAGCCCGCAGGTGGCCCAGAATCTCGTACCAGGTCAGCGGCAGCCCCTGGTCGCGGTCCATCTCTTCTTCGAGAGTCCGCACCACGCGGGAATGCGTCTGGAGCAGCGTTTTCCACGCCTCCAGCTTCGTATCGGTCGCTATCCTCTCCACCGTTGCCATAGGGAAATACTACCACAATATAGTTGCACCGACAAATAACATCTTGCTGTCAAGGGGCAGTGAATCTGTCAGTGTTTAGGGTGCAGTGATTTTGTCAGTACGGTTCGTCTCCATGGGTGGTCTGCAGCCGGCTTATGGGCGGTGGACTTAGCCGGATAGGGACTGAGTCCTCTCGCCCGAGGTTTCGGTTGAATTCCGGTGGGAGACTCCTGCGCTTCGGGTTTTGGCTGCTCACCGAGTGAAGATTGGGGATGAGAAAGGTC
>VGZY01000069.1 GCA_016872355.1 SAR202 cluster bacterium
CAAGACTTGCTTTTGAGACATCGATACCGATAAATGTACTCTGACTGGCCATGATGTCCCTTTCTGTCCCTACCTTGCGGAAGCGAGCTGTCACTAATGACGCTCAGGCAACTGTTCGGGATCTGTACGGTGATTTGCGCGGCGGCCTCGCTGAAGGACGGTCTCGACAATGTCGGACCAAGGCCTGATCGGCCTGCCGCGCTATCTCACATTTTATACATCAGCCAGTCTCTTTTTATCTTACAAGGCCGTAAAGTCCGGAAACCCATGCTAATAGAATTCGTTGGAGCAGGCAGGCCCAAGACCTGTCACTACCGAACAACAGATATTGAACCCCTACGCCTTCAGCACCGCCGTCTTGATCGTCATCTCTTTAGTCTCGGCTCTGGATGCTGACCAACTACTAACTACCAACGACCTACTACCGCTCTACTGCGTCTTCTCCGCCTCTGCATAAGCCTTCGCGAATTCAGGCGAGCCATCGTCTTCCCAGTATTGAAAGTTGATCCCCCGGATGTCGCCTTCCTCACGGCCGGTGATCCGCTGGACGGCAGGGTACCGGGTCGAATATATCTTCTTACCGCCGGGAAGGTGGAGAATGCCCACGGTCTTCGGCGGCTGCAGGGGCTCCTGCTGGGACATCCTCTTTATCGCGACCTCGTCCACATCGAACCCGAGGCCGGACCCTTCGGGCACCCGGGAGAAGCCCTCCGTCACCTCGAAGCGTTTCGTCGTGATGTCCTCTTCGTACTGGTCGTCCAGGTTGATAGAGTGGCCGGTGGCGGTGGGCAGCACGGCCGCGAGGTGCAGGGTCATCGCCTTCATGAGTGTGCCGCCGGTCAGCTGGAGTATCGTCTGGACGTTCGCGCGGGCACAGAGAGTGCCCTGTGCCATGATGCTGGCAATGGAGGTGCTGCCGACGAGCATGTAAGCGTCGGCCATGCCGGCCAGTATCTCCTGGAAGCCGCCCATGATGGGGTCGCCTCCATGGACGATCGCTATCTTGCTCTTCTGCCTGAGGGTGCGCCAGCCATCGACATCGGAGCGCATCATCGGGTCTTCGATGAAGCCGACGATTGGGCACTCGCGCTCCAGCATTTCGATGAGCGGCATGAGCGTCCCGACGGTCCGCTGGCCGTGGTTGAAGTCGTAGTGTATCTTGAAGCCCTTCGGCGGGTTCATGTCCATCGCCGCCTTTGCCTGCTCCACAGGGTCCCACCTGGCGTTGGTGTGCATCTTGAACACCATGTACCCTTCGTCCATGGAGCGCTTGACCTCCTGCGCGAAGACATCCGGCGGGCAGGGGCGAGTCCACGCCGCGACTGTTCCGGCGTCGCGGACCTTCTGGCCCAGCAGCTTGTATACCGGGACCTCAAGGTACTTGCCCATGACGTCGTATAGAGCAGAGCCCAGGCCCATGTTAAGCCTGTTCAGAAGGAAGTCGAACGGGTTGCGGTCGATTAGGGGCTCGAACATCGAATTTGGGGGCGGCGGCCCGGGCCAGTCGTAGTCGCCGTAGCCGACTATGCCGTTGTCCGTCTTGACCTTAAAGACCATGCGGCAGTCTATGCCGCTCATCCGCACCCTGCCGGCAAGGTTGTCGTAACGACTTGCCAGCCTGGGGTGTATTGGAATCGCTTCTATATCTATGATCTTCACGGCGCACCTCGCGATGGGATTTGCATACCGGCCGCGTGTCCACGCAAACGTTAGCAGCGGCGTGCGCGTTTGTAAATGCGCGCAAAAACCGTCGCAGGTCGGGGTGGCCTAGACCGGGTATGGGGATGTGGTTATACTGATAGTGGTTTTCAGGGCAGGGGGATTAGTCTCGCACAGGAGGAGACTCCGAATGACCATCAAGACCCGGACGGACATTGCCCTCGTCGCGCACCTGATGCGGCGGGCGGGCTTTGGAGCGACGCGCGCCGAGCTTGAGCAACTGGCTGAGAAGCCCTACGAGGACATCGTCGAGGACCTCCTGCACCCGGAGCGCCGGCCGGAGGTGGACGAGCACCTGCTGTTCCGCTACCACCCCACCACCGCGAGCTATGGCGACGGCGGCCACGCCCAGACGCACTGGCTCTACCGCATGGTGATGACGCAGCGCCCTCTGGAGGAGAAGATCGCCCTCTTCTGGCACTACGTCTTCGCCACCGGCAACGCGAAGGTGGAGAACGGCCCAGCCATGGGCCGTCAGATTGAGGGATTCCGCAAGCACGGGCTCGGCAACTACCGCGACCTCCTGGTCAGGCTGGCGCAGGACCCCGCCATGATCTACTGGCTGGACAATAACCACAACCACAAGCGCGCGCCGAACGAGAACTGGGGCCGGGAGCTGCTGGAGCTCTTCGCGATGGGGGCGGGCAACTACACGGAAAAGGACGTATACGAATGCGCCCGGGCCTTCACGGGCTGGAACATAATCGCCCGCATCGGCGTGCCGTGGGGCACGTACCCCTGGAAATTCGTCTACAAGCCGGAGGACCACGACTTCACTCAGAAGACGTTCCTCGGTCACACGGGCGAATTCAACGGCGAGGACATCATAGACATCGTCGTTCGGCAGCCGGCGACATCGCAGTTCATCGCCCGGCACCTCTACAACTTCTTTGTCGCCGACGAGCCGCAGGTGCCGGCGTGGCCCATAGAGCCGCCGCGCGACCCGGAGGCGGTCCGTTTCATCCGCGAGACCTTCGTGGACTCCGGGTACGAGATGAAGCCGGTCCTGAGGGCCATCTTCAATTCCGACTTCTTCAAGCAGGCGATGTACGAGAAGGTAAAGAGCCCCGTGGATCTGGTCGTGGGGACGCTGCGGCTGACGGGCGATATGAACGGCCCTGATCCCCGGTGGGGTGAGATGCCCCGCGATATGTCGCCGATGGGGCAGAATGTGATGGACCCGCCCAGCGTGGAGGGGTGGCACACCGGCCGCGAGTGGATAAACAGCGGCGCGCAGCTTCTGCGCGTTAATTTCACGAGCTACCGCTTCGCCGACACGTCGCTGCCCGGCGTGCAGGACATGATCAGCCGGGTCGCCTCCACTGCCGGGGAGACTATGACGGCGGAAGTGCTGGTGGGCCGGTGCCTGGAGCTTGCCGGGCCAGTAAAGGCCGCAGGCGCCACGCGGGCGGAGCTCGTCGGCCACGTGCGCAACGAGGGTCCGGTCTCATGGGCGCCGGACGACTACGACCGCTCAGCCCGGCGCGTGGCCGAGCTGCTTGCGCTGATCGGCGCATCTCGAGAGTTCCAGATGGGGTAAGGGAGAGGAACGGATGAAGACTTACTACGCGGCCGGGAAGGCCTGGCACTATAGCCACACAATCGGCAGGCGGACGGCGGAGCACAACAACGGGAACCTGGGAGGGTGCGCATGGCCGGCCGACCTGGCGCTCTCCCCGGACGGGCACATCTTCATCCTCAGCAGGGGCTGGGAGAAGGACAACGCCTCGCACAACGCCGACATCTACCGCCGCGTCAGCAAGACGACGATCGATGAGAACCACATTGGCGACTTCGCCCGCGCGGAGTTCACGTGGCCCGCAGGTATCGCCGTGGACCGCGAGGGCAAGGTATACGTATCCGACGAATACGAGCACCACATCAAGGTCTTCGACCCGTCCAGGATCATGGAGTTCCCACAGTACGAACGGAATAACGAGCACATTGCCAGGTGGGGTGTGAAGGGGACCGCGCCGGGGCAGCTTAACGGCCCCAGCGGCCTCCAGTTCGATGCGAACGACGACCTGCTGGTAGTGGACAGCCTCAACCACCGGGTACAGAAGTTCACGAAGAACGGACGTCACATATCCTCATTCGGCTCGTACGGCGCCGGCGAGGGGCGGTTCAACCGCCCGTGGGGCCTTACGGTGGACGCCAAAGGCGATATCTACGTTGCAGACTGGGGCAACAACCGGGTCCAGAAGCTCTCGCCGGACGGCAGGTCCATTATGACCTTCGGTACGCGCGAGGATGGCGGCGAGCTCAACCACCCCGCAGACGTGGCTGTGGACAGTGATGGGGACGTGTACGTGACGGGCTGGGGCAACAACCGGGTGCAGATATACGAGCCCAACGGCAGCATCATCGCAGCGCTCTATGGCGACGCCGACAAGATGTCACGAGCGGCGGAATACTCCATGGCCCGCAACAACGGGCTCAGCCTGGTGGCGTGGCAGTACGTGGACGACGTGCTGGCGGAGCTGCAGCGGTTCGAGAGGCCGACCGGCATCGTCATAGACAAGCAGGACCGGATAATCGTCGCCGACCAGTCGGGCCGGCTCCAGGTCTACGCCAAGCAGAAGCAGTACGCGCCACAGCTATTCTAGAACGCGAGCGCCTTCGGCCTCACGACCAGCACCGGCGCTTCGCTATACCTGATCACCCTGTCCGTAACGCTGCCCAGAAACAGCGCTTGCAGGCCGGAGCGGCCGTGCGTGGACATTGCTACGACGCTGTTCGGAAGCGCCTGGGCAAGCTGCAGTATCTTTTCTGCCGGGTCACCGGAGAGCAGCAAATGGTCCTGGTCGCGGGCGCCCTCCTTCTCAATCTCCCCGCTGATGAACGAAAGGTAGTCGCTCGCAAGGCTTTCCAGGTTGGCGAACGCTTTTGCCCTCACCCGCGCCGGGCGGCCTCTGGGCTCCTGGCCGCCCTGCTAGGGGTTCGGCGGAGCGACGAAAACGGTGGTGACCTTCGCCTTCAGCGCGCTTGCCAATGCGGCGGCATGCGGGATCGCCTGCTCCGCCAGCGGGGACCCATCGAGTGGCAACACGACCCGTTCGACCTTGATACTCTCCTCTGAGCGCGCGTTTCCCCTGACGACTAGCACTGGGGTCGTGGATGTCCTGACCACCTTGTCTGTAACGCTCCCCAACATCCATCGCTTTATCCCGGAACGGCCGCGCGTGCAGATCACTATCAGAGTTCTCGGGGCGCTTTCAGCGGCCTGGACGATGCGGTTTGCGGCGTTGCCTTCCGCAAGGGTGTAGGTTGTCTTGCAGGCGGCGCCTGTGAGGGTGGCCACAACCTGGGACAGGTCTTCGCTCGTTACCTGGTGCTGGGGTGTATTGAAGCTTCTGAGCCTCTGTGCAACCGAGCGTGGAGTAATTTCGGTCTCGTTTACGGATATGAGCTCGATGGGGGACGAGAAGGCGCGGCACAGCAGCCGGGCGTACGGCAGCGCGCTCTCAGCTATCGACGAACCGTCCAGGGGAACGAGGATCCGGGAGTACAACGCCGCAAGGGCCTTTCGCGCCGCCGGAGCGGGCGGCAGTGTTACTGTCGCATCGTAATGTAACGCGCAGTCCACTGTAAAGCGAAACGCGCTCCGGCCACCGGGGGCGAGAGCGCGATGCCCGGCGAAAGGCGCGGCGTTCAGCTCATAACGTTGTGGGAGGTCAGGAACGGGGCTTCCTGCTGCTCCACGAGCGTCTCGGCAAGGAGCTCGAGCACATGGACGCGCGACTCCAGGGAGAGCTCCATGATGACCAGGTCCTGCAGGTTGCCGGAGGTGTCGCGAATGCGGTCGCGCAGAACGGCGGATTCCACGAACCCCGCGCGCCTGGCGGCCTGTATGGCGGCGTGCTCGCGGCGCTTGACCAGCTCAAAGACCAGCTTCGTGAGCTTGAGGGCCTCACCCACGTCTATCAGCTCCTTGATCATCTTCGCCGCCAGCCCGCGGCCCCGAAGCTCGGGGTCGACGGTGACGCGCACCTCACCGATATGTCTTCGCGCCGGCGCCCAGTCCCGGTGCAGAGTGGCATCGGCAATAATCCTGTCGTCCACAACCGCCAGAATGGGTATTGTGAAGTCCAGGTTCATGTGCTCCGTCCACTGGCGAACGACCTCAGGTGATGTCACGTTGTCCTTCAGGTAATAGCGGTCTTCTTCGGGGATGCGCTGAAAGAATTGTACGAGGGGTATCTTGTCTTCACGCTTGAGGAGCCTCAGAGTTGCCCTGGTGCCGTCATCCAGAGTGATCTGGATGGGGTATCGCTTGAATATCGTTTCCATTTGTCGCCTCCGCGAGACCGTCCCAACAATGCGCTTCACAACAAGTCCATGGTAAGCATCAAAAAGTCGTTCGTCTACGCCTTTTCGAATCTCTTTTTCGCGCGATAAACGACGGTTTTATTTGTGAAATTCTTCGCAATTTTCGGATGGATTAGCGGCGTCCCTTGCGGCGAGAGACGAGTACCGCAAATGCAACTGCCGACATTGCGAGCGCGCCGTCCGCCGGCCCGCCCGAGCGCCGCGGGTTGCAGCCGCCTCCCGATGCCGGACCCTGGGCCGTGGGAACAGCCGTGGCCGATGGCGACGGCGCAGTGACAACCGGGGTGGGCGTCGCCGCCTCTGCCGAAGGGAACGGGTAAGGTGTCAGAGTGTACGGCATGAGCGTGGGGTAGGGGACCGGAGTGGGCAGCGAGCTGAGGTCCGGCGCCTCCAGAAGCTCACCGCCCACGCTCTTCCGCCACAGGTTCTCCATCCCCTCCCGGTCCACTCCGTAGGCCTCTTTCAGCGCGTCGTCCATGCTCTTTCCGCCCTTATAGGCCGCGAGCAAAGTGCGCATCTGCGCCGCGCCGTACTCGTCAATCATGTACCGCACCATCGCGCGCGATTGCCCGTAGAAGATGAGCACCTGGTCAGCAGGGCCAGGCAGCCCGCCCATGTACGTAATCGGCAAGAGCTTATCGTTTCGAATAGCGGAGCGGAGGGCGGACTCGTAGCCGTTGACCGTGCTCACGTTGCCGTACTCCGCCAGCCCCTCGTGCAGCCAGGAGGGCACCATGCGGTAGAGGCCCTCCCCGGCGCGGTGCACCAGGATGTGCGTTACCTCGTGGGAAGCCGTGCCGCGCGCGCCCCTGTTTCCCCCCAGAACAAGCAGCGTGCCCATCTCGTTAAACGCCTGGCCCTCAGTAACGAGGGTGCTGTCCGATACCGCGCTTCGGGTCGCCAGCGCGCTACGCATTTCGCTAACGGAGTTGAAGACAGTAACCCTTATCGGCGCCTCGGTGTCCGCGCCAAGTATCGGCCCCATCTTGGCGAGAGTGTCCACGATGGTGTTGAGTATCTGGTCCGCCGAAGAGCGAGCGCTGCCGTGGTACGCCAGCTTCACCGGCCCACGCGAAATTTCACTCCATTCGAAGCGCGGGTCGTGGTACACCATCGTCTGGCGCGGGGTCTGCAGCCGGTTGCCGGCTGTGTCCACAATCTCGAAGCTGTAAGTGAGCTCCGTTCCGGGCGGGATGTAGCTTGAGGCCGTGTCCGTGCGCCAGAGAAGCTCTCCGGCTACCTGCCTGCCGGGCTGGACCGGAATGTAGTTGAACGCTGAGTGCTCCACCAGCCCCACGTTGAGTCGCACGGCGATGGACGCGATATCGTTATCGCCGCTCGCCGACGCCCTGATGCGGATGCCGCTGGGGAACTCGCTCACGACGCCGGAGGAGTCCAGCCGTATCCCGGTCGATTGGGCGTGGGCAGTGGATGAGAAGACGGATATGGCGAACAGAGCGGCAGCCAGCAGCAAGGCCAGCCGAGTTGCCGTGCCTGCATTTGTTCTGGAAAGGAGTGTGCGAATGTGCCAGGGCTCCGGTGAGACTTGAGAGGAACGTTGTCGGTATTATCGTAGCAGGGCTGTCGCAGTGTAAAACGAGGCCGGAAACGCGGAGGTTGGTGTGCGTTCCTCGGCCGTACCCTTTCCATGTGCCATTGCGCGCCCGTGGGGAGGTCGGGATGGGAGCGCTGAAGGCGCGGGCTAGCTCAGCCCAGGGAGTAGCCCACTCCGCAGAGCCTCCGTGGGCTACTCCCTGGGTCCCAGACCGAAGAAATTCTTAAGGTCTGAAGGGCCGAGGTAATCTCTTGCCTGGCCAGTGACCATCTCGCCCTTTCAGGGCTAGGTGAAATATCGCATCTCTTACCCAGGGCTGCGTGCCTTCGCCGAGCCTTCGGCACTCCACCCTGGGCTTAGATAGCCCGCGCCTTCAGCGCTCCCAGCAACCCATCCCCATTTGCATCCGATGACATGCGGCTTTGAGTTGTTCGAGGAATTGTATTCTGGGCGGCTGCCCTTACTGCTTGTGGCGTTTCATCTCGTCGCGGTACCACTGGTCGCCGTAGAGGTCGCGCTTGGAGTTCCACCGGTACGGCACCGGCATCATGGGCTGGGAGCGCAGCTCCGGCGGCAGCGGCAGCTTCACAGGCGCATGGTTGCGGCGGTGCGACTCCCGCAGCGCCACGGATATCTCAAACGCTTTCTGCTGGTCCACGCCGCTGCACCGCAGCTCGATACCCCTGTCCAGCGAGTCGACGATCGACTGCAGGGTTACCTTGAGGCGCGGGTCGGGCATCAGCCAGCCCTCCTCGTCGCGCTTGTTGTCGAACTCATCGGGGATATCAGGCACCAGCCCGGGTACCTCTACCATCCCGCCGAAGGCGTTCGGGCCGGCGTCTTTCGACTTCTTCCAGAACCGCAGGCGGCGCCCGTCGCTCGCGAAGACGCCCTCCGTCCCTATTACCTCCACCCCGTGCTTGGCGGACGGCTTGTTGTGGATGTGCCCCTCGATACCATTCGTGAAGCGTATGTAGCCGCCGATGCCCTCCAGCCCCTCGTCGTGGTCGCTCCAGGGGTCGCCGTTCCGTGCCCCACCACCCACTCGGCGTCGGCGTCCACGCCGCTCTTGCCGCGGATAAACTGGCCCAGCGCGAACATCTTCATCCACGCCAGAGCGTTGCAGCCGCCCTGGACGATGTTCGAGTAGGAGTGGACGCTGCGCACGTCGCCAATCTGCCCGGCGGCGATCAGCTCGCGCGCCTTCCAGTGCTCTGCATAGTTGCGGTCCACGTTGCCGGACTGGTACCTGCTCCCGGCCTTCGCGCACTCCTCGACCATGCTGTCCAGGTCCGAAAGCCGGGAGACGATCGGCTTCTCAGAGACGATGCCGGGCACCCCGGCCCTGGCGCAGGCGATGACTATCTCCGGGTTGGGCTTCACGGGGAGGACGAGCACCGCGATGTCCAGCCGCTCCTTGGCCAGCATCTCGCTGTAGTCCTGGTAGCCCGGGACCTTGAAGCGCTCCGAGAAGAGATCGAGGGTCTCCTTCCCGCGGTTGCATCCGGCCACGAGCTCCATTGCCGGGTTAAGGACCACCGCCCTGGTAAAGAAGGTGCCCTGCCTGCCAACGCCGATGACGCCTGTGCGGTAGCGGCCTTCGCGAAGCTGCGCCATTTCTGCCCCCTAACTGATGACCTCCCTGCCGAGGACCAGCAGGCTGGTGGAGATGATGATCGCCATCGTCACCCGGCGGAATAGCTGCTCGTTCATGCGGGTCAGCAGCGCGCTGCCGACCTTCAACCCAAGGAGCATCGCCGGGATGGCGAACAGTATGAGGACTACCCGCTCCAGAGTAAAGAGCCCGCTCGCGGCGTAGCCGAGGAAAGAGACGGCGTCGATGCCGATGAAGCAGAAGACCAGGTTGGCCCGGACCTCCTGCTTATTCCAGTTGCGGGCAAGCAGGAGGATCGCGATGAGAGGGCCGCCGACGCCCAGGGCGGGACCCATGACGCCCACGCTGAACGCGAGTATCGGGCCAAGAATTTGCGAGACGGGCACGCGGAAGTCGCGGCGTGAGCTGAAGACCAGCACCAGCGCCAGCAGGATAATAAGGCTGGATATGCCGATTCTGAGCCGGCCGGCAGAGACATTGGCCAGGATGAACACGCCTATCGGCGCGCCCGCCAGCCCGGCCAGCACAAGAGGCAAGGTGCTTCTCACGCGCACGTGTTTCCAGGAGCGCGAGAGGATGCCCGCCTCCAGCCCCAAAGCCATCGTGTTGACCATAATGACGGCGGTCTGCGGCGCGAGAACGAGGAGGATAATCGGCATGCCGACCATGCCGATCCCGAACCCTACCGCACTCGCTAGCACCGAGCCGATGAAGACGGCCGCGACAGTCACGACCAGAGGAATGGCTTCCGGCAAGCTATTGCTTCTCCCACTCCTCTACACGCACGACATTGCCGATCTCCGACACCACCTCCAGGTCTTCCATCTGCTTCAACGCCTTCTGCATGGAGGACTCCCTCGCCTTGTGCGTGGTGATTACGATCTCGGCCTTCTGCGCTATCTCGTCCGTCTCCTTCTGGATGATCGAGGAGATTGAGATACGCGCATCGCCGATAACCTTCGTTATCTGGGCCAGCACGCCCGGCCGCTCGAGAACCGTCATGCGGATGTAGTACTTCGTCTCCAGGTCTTCCATGGGGCAAATGACGGTACTCTCGTTCAGCTTGAAAGCAGCGACGGGCTTCACGTTGCCGATGATGTTGCGGGCGGTGGCCACGATGTCTGCCACTACCGCGCTCGTCGTGGGCAGGGAGCCGGCGCCGCGGCCGTGGAAGAGCACCCGCCCGGCCAGGTCGGACTCCACCTCTACTGCGTTAAGGACGCCGTCCACCTTGGCGATCATCTCGCCCTTGGGCACAAACGTGGGGTGAACGCGGACCTGTAGCCCGCCGTTTATCCTGCGCGCCATACCCATGAGCTTGATCGTGTACCCCAGATCGCTCGCGTACTGGAAGTCGCGCGCGCGGAGCTTCGTTATCCCTTCCCGGTAAACGTCGGAGTCCTTCACGCGGGCGCGGAAGGCCAGGGTAGAAAGGATCGCGAGCTTGTAGGCGGCGTCGGTGCCCTGGATGTCGTTGGAGGGGTCCGCCTCCGCGTAGCCCAGCGCCTGCGCCTCCTCCAGCGCGTCCGCAAAGTCCACGCCCTCCTTCGCCATGCGGGTGAGGATGTAGTTGGTCGTCCCGTTGATGATGCCGCTGACGGAAAGTATGTCGTTGGCGATCAGGTCGCGGAGCAGTGGGGCGATAATCGGCGTGCCGCCCGCCACGCTGGCCTCGAACATGACGTGGACGCCCTTCTTGCGGGCAAGCGTGAGAATGTCCGGCCCGTGGCGCGCCATCACCTCCTTGTTGGCGGTGACGATGTGCTTGCCGACGGAGATCGCCTTGAGCATGTAGTCAAGAGTGGGGTCCTCTCCGCCCATGACCTCGACGACGATGTTCACTTCGGGGTTGTTCACCACCTCATCAAAATTGGTGGTGACGAGTTTGCGGGGGACCTGGTATGCGCGCTGCTTTTCCGTATCTCGGATGAGCACGCCCTTAAGCTTGATGGGGCACCCGACCATTCCGGCCAGGGCCTCTTGCTTTTCTGAGAGGATGCGGGCGACGCCGCTGCCGACGACGCCGAGGCCGAGGAGGCCTATGCCGATGCTGTTTGCCTTGAATGTATCGCCACTCACCGGAGTCTCCTTAAGTTAAGGGCCTACCCTCACTCCGGCGCAAAGCCGCCACCACTCTCCCTGATGGAGAGAGTGAAGTGGATAAGGTTGGACCCTCAAAATTATGGGACCGGTGCGTTTGATGTGGCGTCAACGCACAGGAATATAGAATGAGGCACCCCGATAGTCCGTCTGGGCGGACTATCCGGGCTTTTGTTAACGGACTTACCGGCCAACCCCTCTCTGTTTAGGAGAAGGAGCGGGCCCCACCGGTGCGGTGCACGCGGTTATAAGGGAGCATGCCAAGGAACCGGGCGCGCTTGACCGCGAGCGCCAGCATGCGCTGGTGCTTGGAGCAGACGCCGCTCTTCCTGCGGGACTCGATCTTGGCCTGGTCTGAGAAATACCGCTTCAGGGTGCCGACGTCCTTGTAGTCAACGTGCGTGGCGTGGTTAACGCAGAAGGAGCAAACCTTCCTGCGGGCAAAGAAGCGGGGCTTCCCGCCCGGGCCGCCTGCGCCCATGGGGCCCCTTCGATAGCCGCCACCGCCGCCTGGCCGGGGCGCGCCGCCCTGGCCGCCGGAAGGCACCTGTTGCTGCTGCGGCTGCCCTTCGGCGCCGGATGACTGTGCTTGCTGTGTCGTCACTTTCTATTTCCTCACTTCTGGAATTGGCTGGTCCCTTCAAATCCTCCTCTCCCCGAGGGAGAGGATGTCCCGCTTCGGGACAGGTGAGGGCCGCCTTGTTTTACCAGGGTAGGTCTTCAACCTGTTCGCCTGGGGCGCTACCCGGACCCCTCTCTGCGCGATCAGGCCTCTCGCCGCCCTGGCCACCCTGGCCTCCGCGGTCGAGGAATCTCACGTCGTTAGCTATGATCTCATTGCCGGCGCGGGGATGCCCGTCTTTGGCAATGTATGGGCGGCTATGGAGCCTGCCCTCAACATAGACCTTCATTCCCTTGGTCACGTACTGGTTACAAGTCTCGGCCAGCTTGTTCCAGGCGCTCACTGTGAACCACTCGGTCTCTTCCTGTTGCTGACCGTCCGACCCGGTAAACCGGCGGTTGGTGGCCACCCTGAAAGAGGTCACGGCAGCCCCGCTCGGCGTGTAGCGCATCTCCGGATCGGAACCCACGTTGCCGATCACGATCATCTTGTTCATCGTCATGGCTGTCCCTTAACTCTTATCCGGTCCGCCGCGGCGGACGCCTTTTAATGCTGCGTTCGGACGGATGCGCCTGGGCTGGTTGGAGGTCAGTCCTGGGCCTTGGCCTCTGCCTTCGCCTTGACTTTGGCCTTGGGCGGATTGTCGGATGTCATGAGGAACCGGAGGATGCCCTCGTTGAGCCCGTGGATGCGGTTCAGCTCAGCAGTGGCAGTGGCGTTCAGGGAGAACTTCGTAAGGACGAAGTTACCCTCCAGAAACTTCTTGATGGGGTATGCAAGCCGCCGGAGGCCCCAGACTTCCTTCAAGCTCACCGTGCCGCCGTTCTCGGCGACAAAGGCGGTGGTCCTGTCCAGGACCTTGTTGATCTCCTCTTCCGTGGCCTCGGGGGTGAGGATCATAACCAGTTCGTATTCGCGGGTCCGCTGAGCTACCAAGTCTTCTCCATTCGTAAAGCGCATTCGTTAGACAAAGGAATGCTAGCCATTGTAGCATAGCGTCCGCCGGGCACGGAAGATGGCTCAAGGAGGCTCACAATGGTTGACTGGAAGAAGGCGCTCGAGCTCGATTCGAGCAGAAAAATCGTCGGGGGTTCGCAGGCCGCCCTGCGAAACGCCATCCGCGGCGGAGCTGACCTCCGCATCTACACGGAGTTCCGGCACAACGAGCACATCGACACGTCTTCAAACAGCCGGGAGCTGATCAAGGAGACAGCGGAGTTCCGCTGCACCTACCTCCTGGACGACCGGTGGGTGGCCGGCTTCATGACGCTCCGCCAGCCCGTCGAGTTGCCGAACGAGTTCGGCAACCGGGTTTCGATGTCGCTCTTCCTGTATAACGAGGACGGCCGCCAGGCGGTCGCCAGACCTTTCCTTGACGGGCAGCCGCGGCCGGGCGCGCTCGGTCCCGGCCCGATCGACGACCATTCGAAGATGCCGAAGTACCACCAGTTCGATAGCTGGGACAACGGCACCAACGCCCCGAGCCATAACTTTATCTACGACTTCGAGGTGTTCCGCTACTACGTGAACGACGAGTGGCGCGAGGTCTACGCGAATGACGCGCACGGAAGGGCCGTGTCGGGGTCTATTGACGCGCTCGATGAGGCATTCTCTGCCGGCAAGGACATCAAGGCGGGGATTACCGGCCTGTGCGGGGACATGCAAGGTGCAGAAATGCCGGGAGAGCCCTCACCTGTCCGCAGAGCCGGACATCCTCTCCCGTCCGCCCCGGCGGACCGGGAGAGGACAATGTTGAACGAAGCTTTTATCCAGCTCCACTCCTGTTACTACTACACCGATCAGAAGCTCTTCGTCGGCGCAACGCAGCCGCTTGTGCGGGTACAGCCGGCCATCCCCCTCGCCTACAAGAGCGGCAACTGGGACTTCGGCTGGGCCATCGTCCGCACGGACGGCCACGGCGCTCTGAGGACGGTGGACCCCTACACGCTCAGGACGCGGGACACGACGGGCAGGTTCGCGGTGCGGTGGTTCGCAAGGTAGGGGCTGCGGGGCGCAACGCCACGGGCGGCTATGCCGGGCGTGAGCAGATGTAGCAGGGTAGAGGCAACACACGCAGGTACATCCTGCTTGGGGGCGTGGCCCCGGCGTGGGTTGCGATGATGGTTATGAGCTGGGTTTGCGTAAGGTCGAACGGCGCGGCGGACTGGTCCCACGGCCTAGTGAGGCCGCGCTTGGCCACATCGTCCGTGTAGCTGTGCACGGCCAGGAATCGCAGCCGCCCGTCCACAAGCTCGGCGATTCCGGGCTCGCCGGAGGCCGACCATACGACGTCTCCGTACTCCGCAGGGTGGCCGGGAACGCGCTCTTCGGGCTGGAGGAACAGCACGTACACCGTGTTGTTCTCAAGCTGAACCGTCTCGTGCCAGCGGTTGAAAAAGCCGCCGGTGGAGCCCTCTTTGGTCACCGTGAAGATGGCGTCGCCGGCGGCCAGCGGCCCCTTCAGGGACTCCAGCACGTCGAACTTGGCATAGACAAAAGTATCGGAGCTGGAGGCCGCGGCGTCATTCTCGTCCTCGGGGACTGCCGTTATCCGCTGCTCGTAGAGAAGCCTGCCGACGATGATCGTGTTGGAGGAGCCGACGAGGCTGTCTGCCGTGTAGAAGTGTACCCAGTCGTGGCCCTTGAAGCTGATAAACCCAAGCCACGACAGTACCGCGATGGACGCGACCGCAACGACAGCCGCCATCGCCGCAACTGTAGCCAGCTTGGATATTCCGGCCCTGGACATATCTCACCGTCGGTTTGGCAAGGGAAAACAAGGTCGCCGTTACGTACTGGATTGCAGTGCCTTCATCTTAGTGATGCCCTCGCCGGAAATCCATACTCCTACCAGCCGATTCCGAAACCCCACTGTGCTAGAATCGGGCAAGGCGGCACCGGCCAGCAGACCACCCTCCGGTAGGGGCGGGTCTCAGACCCACTCGTTCCAAACTAATTCCATTTCCGAGTTTGCGAATCTCGGCCTTACGGCCTTGTAAGATAAAAAGAGACTGGCTGATGTATAAAATGTGAGATAGCGCGGCAGGCCGATCAGGCCTTGGTCCGACATTGTCGAGACCGTCCTTCAGCGAGGCCGCCGCGCAAATCACCGTACAGATCCCGAACAGTTGCCTGAGCGTCATTAGTGACAGCTCGCTTCCGCAAGGTAGGGACAGAAAGGGACATCATGGCCAGTCAGAGTACATTTATCGGTATCGATGTCTCAAAAGCAAGTCTTG
>VGZY01000070.1 GCA_016872355.1 SAR202 cluster bacterium
CGCTTACGCTCCGGCTTCGAAACATGCCTGACGGCGGATGCCGGGGCTAAAAATTCGCCCGAACATGACATCAATTTGAAGAGGCTCGTCCAAAATCCTCTCCTCCCGAGGTAACGCAAAGGTCTCCTGGGAGGGAAGGGGTGCTGAGGCCGAGCCGGAGGCTCGGCCGGGTCGGTCCCCTCTCCCCTCTCAGGGGAGAGGGCTAGGGAGAGAGGTCCGCCGACCCATCTGCAGCAGGATCACCACGCCTATCGCAAACAACGCCGCCGTGGCGATGAACGCTGTGGCGTAGCTCCCGGTGATATCGTACGACGCGCCGGCGATCAGAGGTCCGGTTACCAGAGGTAGAATATTCGCCAGGGTCGAAAGACCGGAGATGCTGCCGAAGTATTTTAGCCCAAAGTTCTCCTGCACGATAAGGGTCACCAGGACGCCGAAGCCGCCCATGCAGAATCCGAAGAGCGGAGTGAAGACCCAGAAGAAGGGGGCGGACGGCAGGAATGCCAGCGCCGTGATGAATAGCGCCTGGCCGGTCATACTGGCCATCATAGCGCGGCGGGCGGTGAAGCGCTCGGCCAGCCAGCCGAACGAGAGCTTTCCCATCATCCCGAAGATCGCCAGCAGGCCGACGGCGGCCACGGCCGCCCCCTGCGGTACGCCCTCGGCCTTCAGGTGCGCCCCCACCTGCGGCAGGAGCGAGCTATACGTGAAGTATCCCAGCATCATACCTATGGTCATCGCGTAGAAGGCCCGCGTGCGCACGGCGTCTTTAACGGACCATCCCGTCAGCTCCGGCCTCGTTGCTGCCTTAACCGCAGGCTGTGATCTTGGCTTCTCGCGCACGATCATTAAGGCCGCCAATGCCAGACCGAACGCCATCACGCCGGTGACGACGTACGCCGCTTTCCAGTCCCATCTGCCGAGAGCGAATGCCGTAATGAGCGGTATAATGAGCCCGCCGAAGTTATTGCCGGTGGTCGTGATGCCCATGACTCGGCCCCGGGCGTGCGGGAACCAGATGCCGACGAGCCGGCCCGCCGGGAGGTTGGTGGCGCCCGCGAACGCGACGTACTGGAAGACGCTCAGCACGTACAGGTGCCACAGCTCAGTCATGAAGGGTCGCAGGACGTAGCTGAGTCCGAACGAGACCATCGCGAAGACGATCAGGGGCCGCGCCCCGAAGCGGTCCATGATGCGCCCCTGGATGGGCGACGTGAGGCTGTTGAGCGCGGCGAACGAAAGGGAGGCGCTGATGGCCGTCCGCTGCCAGCCGAACTCGTTCTGCAGCGGCTCAAGGAAGAGCCCGAATGCGTAGTTGGTCGCGCCGATGGCGATCCCGGAGCCGAGGAATACGACTGCGACAATGGGCCATGCGCCCAGGCGGTCGCGTACGAGTGATATACGTTGGGCAAGAAGCATGCGGAATATGGTAGCACGTACCCCGTACCCTGTACCCCTCCGGTTCCTTCCGGTAGAATATAGCCGACATTCCCAAGGCTAACGGAGGCAATCCAGATGGCTAAGCCACGAGTTTTCGTGACCAGGCAGATATTCCCGGAAGAGTTCAAGCGCATTCAGGAGGTAGCGGATGCCGAGCTGTGGACCGATGAGCTTCCTCCTTCCCGAGATATCCTGCTCAAGAAGTCCAATGGCGTGGACGGCATCCTGTGCCTCCTGACGGACAAGATCGACGCCGAGTTCATGGACAACGCCGGGCCGCAGCTCAAGGTGATCAGCCAGATCGCCGTCGGTTTTGACAATATCGACATCGCCGAGGCGACGAAGCGAGGCATCCCCGTCGGCAACACGCCGGACGTGCTGACGCACGCGACGGCAGACGCCACCTGGGCCCTGATGCTGGCGGCATCCCGCCGCTTCGGCGAGTCAGAGAGGGCCATCCGCGCTGGCCGCTGGCGCACATGGCACCCCCTGCATTACCTGGGGCCCGAGCTGTACGGTTCCACCCTCGGCATCATCGGCATGGGCCGCATCGGCTTCGAGGTCGCAAAGCGCTCTGCCGGCTTCAACATGAAGGTCATCTACTACGACACGAACCGCCGCGAGGACCTTGAGAAGCAGTTCAAGATGACCTACGCGGACATGGACACAGTCCTTAAGGAGGCGGACTTCCTGAGCCTGCACACCTGGGGCGGCAAGTCCACTTACCACCTCATCGACGAGAAGGCGCTGACGAAGATGAAGAAGACCGCCGTGCTGGTCAACGCCGCGCGCGGCCCTGTGGTCGATCCCAAGGCGCTGTACAATGCGCTCAAGAACGGCGTCATCAACTCCGCCGGCCTGGACGTTACCGAGCCGGAGCCCATCCCGATGAGCGACCCGCTCCTGACGCTGGACAACTGTCTCATCGTCCCGCACATCGCAAGCGCGACGACGAAGGCGCGCAAGGAGATGTCTCGCATCTCGGCCCAGAACCTGATCAACGGCGTCAAGGGCGAGAAGCTGCTGACGTGCGTGAACCCGGACGTGTATAAGGCGAAGAAGTAGAAATACAGCAGTCGGCAGTCAGCGGTCGGCAGTCAGCCAAACCGGGAGCCATAGGCCGGTTCCCGGCTGTTTGTCTAGCCGACTGCTGACTGCCGCTCCGAAGGAGCCCCCAATGCCCGAATACCAGCCGATAGACATCTCGAAGTGGTGCAACGCGCCGGCCTCAACCATCGGCGCAGAGAAGAAGCTCGCGGCCGGCAGGGAGTCCTTCCGGGGCCTGCCGTTCCTGATCGGCAAGGACGGCGGCGCGGCGGACTCGGACTGCCTGGTCGCGCCGCACCTGGCGGGGAAGAGCGTCAAGATCGAGCTCAAGGTGCAGGCGCGGCGGCTCATATTCGCGCACCTGCTCCTGGAGACGAAGCTGGCGGAGGGCGGGTCGCTGGGCGATAAGGTCGCAGACTACGTGATTCAGCTATCGGACGGGCGCAAGGTCAAAGAGACCATTCGCGAGCGGTTCGAGATTGCGGCCTTTCCGGGCTTCCCGAACGGCACCCCGGGGCTGCCGTTCCGCGGGCTGCCTGACACGAACGCCGTCCGCCACCCTCGATACGAGGGCAAGTGGTCGGACGCCGGTCGCAGGCAAATAGAGGCTGCGCAGTCTGCAGCTCGCTTCTTCTACCTCTGGGCGTGGACGAACCCGGACCACACGAAGACTATCGAGTCGATAGAGATCATCCCCTGCGGTCCAAAGTTCGTCATCGGCGGCATCACCGCCGGGCTGGCGGATGAGCACCCCTTTGCGCGCGATGCCCGCAGGCCGGCGAAGATCACGCTGAAGAGCAAAGAGGCCGCCGAGAAGCCCTTTAACGTGGACGTGTCCGTAGACAGGGGCGATGCCACCTACACGCACCCCCTGCCTCTTGCGACGAATGACGAGTTCCTCAAGGGGCCGTACGCATGGGGACAGAAGCAGAACGAGAAGTCGTCACCGGCGTACGTCGAGATATCGGCCGTACCGTCCGCGACGGTAACCGTGAAGCAGGGCGACGAAGAGGTTGGGAAGGTCAAGTGGGGCGATGTTGTCCAGAATGGGAAGGCCGAGACGGAGAGCGTCCGCATCGAGACGATCGACCCCGGGAAGAACTGGGTCAACGTGCGCATCCTGGACGAGGAGACCGGCAGCCCTGTGCCGTGCCGAGTCCACTTCCGCTCGCCGGAGGGCGTCCCTTACCAGCCGTACGGCCACCACAACCAGGTCAACTCAAACAACGGCACCTGGCACATCGACGTCGGTGGCGACGTGCGCCTGGGCCAGATTACGTACGCCTACATCGACGGCACCTGCCAGGGCTGGCTGCCGCGCGGGGACGTAATCGTCGATATCTCGCGCGGCTTCGAGTACGAGCCCCTGCGGGCGAAGGTGCGCGTTGAGGCGGGGCAGCGCGACCTCACGCTCCGGATCAAGCGCTGGACGAACATGAACCGCCAGGGGTGGTACAGCGGTGACTCTCACGTCCACTTCCTGTCGCCCACCGGCGCGCACCTGGAGTCCGCCGCGGAGGACCTGAACGTCACGAACGTGCTGCAATCTCAGTGGGGGTCGCTCTTCACAGACACGGAGAATTTCACCGGAGAGCCGAGCGTCTCCCGCAACGGGCGGCACATCGTCTACGTCTCGCAGGAGAACCGGCAGCACTTCATGGGTCACATGATCCTGTGGGGCCTAAAGAAGCCGGTCACGCCGTGGTGCTCCGACGGCCTCGGCGAGGCGGAGCTGGCCGGGCCGATGGAGACGACTCTGAGCTACTGGGCGGACGAGGCGCACGCGCAGGGCGGGTGGGTGGTGCAGCCGCACTTCCCCAATCCCAACGGCGAGGCTGCCGCGCTCATCGCGACGGGCAGGCTGGACGGCATCGAGATGATCCGCCAGTCTGCGTTCAACCACATCGAGTGGTACCGGTACCTCAACTGCGGCTACAGGTTGCCGCTCGTGGGCGGCACGGACAAGATGGGCAACGATGTTCCCGTCGGCCTCTACCGCACATACGCGAAGCTGCCGGACGGCCAGCCGTTCAACTATGAAAACTGGTGCAAGAGCGTCGCGGCCGGCCGCACGTTCCTGAGCGGCGGCCCGCTGATCGGCATGCAGGTGGAGGGCAAGGAGGTCGGCGACACGCTGGCGATCAAAGGGCCGGGGACGGTCCGCGTGGAGGCGTGGTCGGAGAGTATCTTCCCCATCCACCGCCTGCAGATCGTGCAGGATGGCAGGGTAGTCGCGGAGACCATCTCCAAGAAGGGCTCGCGGCGCCTTACGATCAGCGAGGATATCAAGATCACGGGCCACACGTGGCTTGCGGCGCGCTCCGGAGGGCCGGACTACTACGGAAACAACCATGTGGACGTATGGTCGCGAGGCGTCTTCGCACACACGTCCCCGGTCTACGTCGCCTGCGGCGGCGAGTGGTCGATGTTCGACCCCGACACCGCGCGCTACATGCTCACGATGATCGAGGGCGACATGACCTACATCCGCGAGATGTCCGTCCTGCACAACCACGGCAATGTCACCCACCACCACGGCGGCGCCGGCCACATCGCCTACCTTGAGAAGCCGTTCATTGAGGCGCGCGAGACGCTCAACAAGCGCATCAAGAAGCTTGGGATCAAGCTGTAGGGCAGTAGTAGGTAGTTGGCAGTAGGTAGTTGGCCAATCCAACAGCCGTCAAGTTTCTGGCCAACTACCTACTACCAACTACTAACCACCGGAAACTACCCCATCCTGTACTTCTTCCAGTGGATGCCGGACCAGTTCCCCTCGATGGCCCAGAATGTCATGAGCAGCTCCTTGTTAGGGAGGACCGTCAGAGACGGCTCCCCGAAGGAGAAGTCTTGGAACTCATTGGCGGTGTTGTCCTTGCCGGACTGCGTCGCCTTCTTCGCGACGTACACCATCTGCTGCGACTGGATGCCGAAATCGGCCTCCGTGGGCTTGACCACCGCGACCCCGATGCCGGACTCTTCCTTCTTGCGCTTTACCCACCCGAACAGCGCGCGACCGTCCGAATACGGCTCCAGCACCGTCGTGTTCCCGTTCGTCGTCGTCGTGTTCGCCTTCGACCACGTCTTGCCGCCATCGCTTGAAAGCGCGTATTTGTTCGTGTGGGAGCCGTTGGCCTTGTGGTCAATGTGCCACGTCGTCCCCAGAAGCCGGCCGTCGGTCAGCTCGATGACCCACGCCTCCGCGCCGCCGGAGTGCGGCTCGGCGAACTTGATCATGCTGCTCGCCGTCCAAGTCTTCCCCTCATTCTCGCTGCGCATTGCCACCACGTGGCCGCGCTCCACCTTCTCGTTCGGGTCCCAGGTGTTGTAGGGGCTATACGGGGCAACCCACACGTTCTTCCGCGTCACGCACAGGGCGCCTGGCGCCTCGTGTGAGCCCGGCAGCAGGCGCGGCATTTTCTTCGACTCCGTCCATGACTTGCCGCCGTCCCCGGAAACCGCCCAGATAATGTCCGTCTGGCTGATGCCCTGCGTCGCGTCCGACCAGTAGGTCTGCCCCTTCTTGCCGGGCTCTATAGGTATGCTGATGCCGTAAAGGAACAGCCGGCCGTCGGGCGCGCGGGAGATATTGGGGAAGAGCGACATCGTCTCGGTAAGGTGCGGCCAGACGAGCGTTGCCGGCGACCAGGTCTTGCCGTTGTCTTTCGATCGCGAAAGGAAGGGCGCAACGCTGTTCATCGCCAGCGCCGAGCCGGACATGAACGAGCACACAAGCTCGCCGGAGTCCAGCCGCGCCACCCGCGAGCCGTATGCTACACGGTAGTCAGACTTCGGGTCGCAGGTGTGGACCTTGCCTTCATCGAGGAGTTGAAATGGGTTGGACATGGGGACTCCTTGGGTGATTGCACTGTGGGACTGGGCGCATTATACGCTAGAGAATGCCCCTGAGCATGATCGTCGCGATGACAAGGTAGAAGGTGATGCCGAAGATGTCCATGACCGTTGTGATGAGCGGCGCGGACACCAGTGCGGGGTCAACCTTGAACAGCCTGAACAGGAATGGCAGGGTAACGCCGACGAATGTCGCCATCGCCGAGATGCCTAAGAGGGCAAGGCCGACGGAGACCGCCACCTCTATCTGGTGGCGCCATGCGAATGCCCAGCTGAACGCCAGCACCCCAATGATAACGCCCATCGCGAGGCCGACCGAGACCTCTCGCGCGACGATCTTCGCCGCCTCCGAGCTCTTAATCTCCCCCGTCGCCAACCCGCGGATCACCACCGTGGACGACTGCGCGCCCACGTTGCCGCCCGTGCCCATGACCAGCGGGATGAAGATCGTCAGGATGACGAACTGCTGGAGCAGGTCGTTATGCCAGCCGATGATGGAGCCGGTGACCGTGTTCACGAGCACCAGCAGCAGCAGCCACACCACGCGGCGGCGCATAACGTTCAGGATGCTCGTCGTGAAGTAGTTGCCCTGCTCGCCGCCCTGCAGCGCGCCGAGACGGTAGATGTCCTCGGTCGTCTCCTGCTCCATGATGTCCACCACGTCGTCCCACGTCACAATGCCCACCAGCCGCTCCTCGGCGTCCACCACCGGCACGGCCAGGATGTCGTAGTCGCGCAGCACCTGCGCAACCTCTTCCTGGTCGGTGTGCGTGGAAACCCACTTGGGGTTGACGGTCATGATGTCGCCCAGCTTCGCCTCAGGAGGCGCGATCACCAGGTCCTTGAGCGAGACGGTGCCCAGGAGGTGGCGCTGGTCGTCTATGACGTAAGCGACGTATATGGTCTCGCGGCGGAGCGCCAGCTTGCGGATGCGCTCCAGGGACTGCGCAACGGTCATGTCCCGGCGCAGGTCTATGTAGTCCGGCGTCATGATGCGGCCGGCGCTCTCCTCCTCGTAGCCCAGGAGGGCGAGAGTGGAGGCGCGCTGCTGCGGGGAGAGGTGCTGGAGGAGGCGCTTGGCGGACCATCGCGGGCACCTCGTCGAGGAGGGCGGCGCGGTCGTCCGGGGACATCGCCTGCAGGAGCTCCTGCGCCTTGTCCGTGGTGAAGGCCTCCAGGATGCGGCGCTGCTGCTCGGGGTCTAGCTGCTCGAAGACCTCAACGGCCTGGTCCTTGGGAAGAAGGCGAAACGCGGCAAGGACGTGCTCTTCCGGCATGTCCTCGATAAGGCCCACCACTTCCGCGGCGTGCATGGTTGAAAGCTCGTGTCGCAGCGCGTCGTAACGGCGCTGCTCCAGGAGGCTCTGCGCTCCGTTCTGGTCCATCTGAAGCGCCCCCGCCGTTAGCTGTGTTCATATGGTCCAGACCACCTGGCAGACTTTGTGAAATTCGTGTCAAACTGCGCGGCCAAAGGGAATTTTGCTCCCGCAATCGCCGCATGTCAATAGCCTGCCGCAGCCTGCTCCACCCTCACTGCCAAACGCGAAAAGAACTGGTCCGCCATGCTCTTCGCCAGGCCATTTAGAGTGCGCTCGCCGGCGATGGCCGCAAGGCCGGTCACGTGCGCCTGGCCCGTAACCGTGACCTCGGTATGCTCCGCGTTCTCGGCAAGCGTAACCAGCCCGTTTCCGCGTACGCCGCCTCCCATGCCGCTGCCCGTAACGGAAAGGCGGAGCAGCTCAAGGTGGCTGCTCTCGTTGATGCGAACGGTGGCCCGGTACGTCCCCGCGACCATCGACACCCCAATCTTGATCGTGAGACGGTACTCGCCCTGGTTCAGGGACATCTCCCTGCACCCCGTGATGACGTCGCACAGCACGACCGGGTCTTGCAGCAGGTTCCATGCGCGCGCCCTCGGACACTGGAACCGGTACACCCCGTCCAGCTTCACCATGCCGCCCCTCCGAAACAGAATGGCCTTTCCTACCATGTACCATCCGCACGGGCATTGTTTACAAACAGCCTCGCGAAGCCTAGACTTCCACGCATTGCCAACACCCAGGGAGGCGTCAAGAATGACGATCACCGGCGTCCGGTTCGATCAGCACATCCCGCTCCGGCTGCGCGACGGCGTAACCACGTACTACGACCTCTTCCGCCCGGACGCGCCGGGGAAGCACCCATGCCTGCTCATGCGAACGCCGTACGACAAGAGCTCGTATTTCTCCCGCGTGAACTCGATGGACGCCGTGCGCGCCGCGCTGCGGGGCTACGCCGTGGCCATCCAGGACACGCGCGGCCGGCTATCGTCCGAGGGGCGCTTCCAGCCATTCGTGGAGGCGGAGGACGGCTACGACACGGTGGAAACACTGGCGTCCGAGTCGTGGTGCACCGGCAAGGTGGGTATGTACGGCTCCTCGTACAACGGCGTCACCCAGTGGCAGGCTGCCATCGCCGGTCCTCCCTCGCTGGCAGGCATCGCGCCCGTGGTAACGGCCTCCAATTACCACGAAGGCTGGACGTGGCGCGGCGGCGCGTTCGAGCTCGGCTTCGCGCTGTACTGGACGCTCGGCCCCCTCGCCGGCGGCGACTGGGCCGGCATCAGCCGCCGCCAGGGCCTGCCTGCCTCCCACGCGGAGGCGATGGTGGCCGCGCTGGACAACCTGCGCAACCTCTACCCACGACTGCCGCTGGAGCGCGTGCCGGAGCTTATCCCGGGCGCGGCGGACTACTACTTCGACTGGCTAAGTCACCCGGAGTACGACGCCTTCTGGAAGGCGACCGCGCCACAGGAGTCGTACGGCAAGGTGACCGTCCCCGCATTGAACGTCGGCGGGTGGCACGACGCCTTCGTTGAGGGCACCCTGGAGAATTTTGCCGGGATGGTGCAGCAGGGCTGCACGGAGGCCGCGCGCACGGGCCAGCGACTCATCGTGGGCCCGTGGACTCACGCCAGCATGGCACAGCACTACGCCGGCGAGCACTCCTTCGGCGCGCGCTCATCCACGCTCGCCCAGGACGTGCACGGCCAGATACTGCGGTTCTATGACTTCTGGCTCAAGGGGATGGAGAACGGCCTGCACGACGACAGGCCGGTGAAGATCTTCGTGATGGGCATTAACCAGTGGCGCTCCGAGGATGAGTGGCCCCTGAAGCGCGCCCAGCCCGCCGACCTCTACCTGCACAGCAACGGCCGCGCGAACACCCTGAACGGCGACGGCGCCCTGAGCGGCGATGCGCCCGGCGCCCAGCCGCCTGATGCGTTCGTCTATAACCCGCTGGACCCGGTTCCAACGCGAGGCGGCGCGCTGATCATAGACCAGCCCGTCTCGCCCTCAGGCGTCTTCGACCAGCGGCCAGTGGAGGGCAGGGCAGATGTGCTCGTTTACACATCGGCGGCGATGGAGAAGGACGTTGAGGTCACCGGACTGGTGACGCTCACGCTGTTCGCCTCGTCTTCCGCCGTGGACACGGATTTCACCGCCAAGCTGGTGGACGTGCGGCCCGACGGTTACGCGCGCAACCTGTGCGACGGTATCGTCCGCGCCCGCTATCGCGCGGGCGGCCCGGCGAAGCTCCTCACACCGGGGGAGGTCTATGAGTTCAGGATCGCCATCGGCTCCACCAGCAACGTCTTCAGGAAGGGCCATCGCATCCGCCTGGAAGTCTCCAGCAGCAACTTCCCGCGCTTCGACCGCAACCTCAACACCGGAGAGTCCATCGCCCACGGCACGCACCTCCTCCCAGCCCTCCAGACCATCTTCCACGACGCCGAGTACCCCTCGCGCGTGACGCTGCCGGTGGTGGGGACAACCTAACCCTCTCATCCCTTCCCTGAGAGGTAAGGGAGGTAGGAAGGGAGCGGCGCGAAGCGCCGCCTGATTTAGAACCCCTTCCCTCTCAGGGAAGGGGCAGGGGTTAGGTGGTTCGAAGGCTACTGGAACGGTACCGGTATGCGCTCCCCGTGCCAGGGGAACGCGTACGACGGCTTGTTGGCGAAGCGCTTGAGGCCGGCCTCTACCCTGATAGACGTTGAGGGCGCGAGCTCCACCTGGAAGTACTTGCCGTTGACGGGCGTGGACTGCACACCGTCCTTGGTCTGGGTTCGCACGTCCGTGAGAGTGTGCTCCCCGAACGCGCCGGACTGGATGACCACCTTGCGCGTGTGGTGGCGGCTCAGGTTGACAAGGTGCACGCCCACCACGTCCGGGCCCAGCTTGTCCACCAGCGCCGCAACGTCCGCCGGCAGGCCCGGGCGGTCGCCAACGACCGGGTCGGTGTGGTAGTAGCGAACCGTGGCGCGGAGCAGGCCGCCGTGGTAGAGGGTGTGCGGCGCTCCGAACATAATCTGCGTCAGGATCTTGGTGTAGACGGCGTTGCGCGGCTCAAGGTTGTCCTTGATGATCTGGTCCACCGTGCGGGCGTCGTTCGCCATGCGCTGGTGCATCTCGACCGCCCACTGGTAGTTGACTGAGAGCGCGTTCTCCGGCCAGCTCGGGTTCTTGCCGTCGTAGAACTGGAAGCGGCTGTACTCGGTGTCCCACTCCGCACGCGGCGCGGTTATGAGCGACTTGTTCCAGTCGCGCCGCCTGTCGTTGTCGCGAATGTGCGTGATGATCTGGTAGTCCTCTTTGGACTGCGTGGCGTGGTACAGGTGCGCCAGTTCGTAGAGGCGCATGTCAGTGGGGCCGGTGTTGTCCCACTCACCCTTGACCTTCAGCCAGCCCTCCGGGCCGGCGCGGGACGGCACCAGCAGTTGGCCGTCCGGGTCCTTGAACGAGTTCTCCAGCAGCATCTTTACCTGCGAGCGCAGCATCTCCGTGTAGCCCATGTCGCCGGTCAGCATGAGGGCGGTCTCGAAGCCCACGCCCATGCCGTGGAACACGTGGCTCCAGCCAACGTAGCTGTTGTAGCCGTACATGCTGCCCCACCACACGCCCTCGCGGTGCTCGCCCGGCTTGCCTGTGGGGCCAACGTTGTCCGGGATGATCCCCTTGTTCTTTTTGATGCGGTCCATCCACGCCTCAACGTACTCCAGCACCCACTTCTTGTACTTGTCGTCGTGTGTGTAAAGGTACGCGTTCGTGACCAGGCCGGTCGCGCCCATGTTGTGTGGGATGTCGCAGTTCAGGACGACGTGGTTGAAGACCTTGATGATCTCCGCCGCGCGGGCGGGGTTGTTCCACCAGCCCATCTCCGGTTCCTTGACGATCGGGTAGAGGGAGGAGCGCACGCCCATGGACTTCGGGGACCAGTTTGGGGCTGCGCCATTGCCGCCGTGGAGATACGTCTTGACCTCGTTCAGCTCCGCGCTGTGCCACGGCCCCTGCGAGGAGTTCATGGGAGAGCGGATGACGCGGTGCTTCGGATCATAGTTCGGCGCCTCGGGGTCCTCGCCGATGAACATCGCGGCGAAGCGGCGAGAGCGGCGGACGTTCTCGGAGACTGTGGGGTCTCCCACACCGAAGCCGTAGAACGCCAGGTTGCCCTCACCCATGTGGTGCCACTCGGCGTCGCCGGGGTTGGCCAGGCCGAAGTACTCGTTGTGGTTGTTGTGCCGGAACGCCATCTCGGTCGTCCCGTGCATGTACTTCACGCCCTTACCCCGATCGTGGTTGCGGTCGTCGAACAGGCGCGTGGTTGCGTTCCAGTGCTTGTGCGCCATGTCCAGGAGGCTCTCGCCGCCGCCCATTGCGTACAGGAGCGCCCAGTTGTGGGTGCGCTCATAGTAGTCGTCCATGTCGTCGTACCAGGTCCACGCGCCGGAGCGCTCCGCGTACTTGCGCGTCTGGATGTGCGCCCCCTGCTCCATAACCTCCATCACCTTGCGCTCAAGGATGGCCCATACGGGCGGCGCGGTGACTGCTGTAGCCTTGACGGACGGCATGGATGGCATTTTGGACATGGGAACCTCCGGGGGCGAATAGTGAATTTAGAATAGTGAATTGAACAGCCGGCTGGGGAGGCCTTCATATCCTGCTCTTCAATTCACTATTCTAAATTCACTATTCACTATTCGCTTCGCGCTAGTCTTCCAGCGTGCTCGTGTCGCCTTCGGGCAGGCCCAGCTCGCGGGCCTTGAGGAGGCGGCGCATAATCTTGCCGCTGCGGGTCTTGGGCAGCGACTTTACGAACTCGATCTCGCGCGGGGCTATGGTGGCCGAGAGCTTCTCGCGCGCGAACTTCATTATCTCCGCCTTCAGCGCGGGCGTCGCCTCGTAGCCGTCCTTCAGGCTGACGAACGCCTTGACGATCTCCATCGCCAGGGGGTCCGGCTTGCCGATCACGCCCGCCTCCGCCACCGCCGGGTGCTCGATGAGGGCGCTCTCCACTTCGAACGGGCCTACCAGGTGGCCTGCCGTCTTGATGACGTCGTCCGCGCGGCCGATGAACCAGAAGTAGCCGTCCTTGTCCATGCGGGCGCGGTCGCCGGTGATGTACCACCCCTTCTTGAAGCGGGAGTTGTACATGTCCATGTTGTTCCAGTAAATGTGGAACTGCGCGGGCCAGCCCGGCTTGACGACGAGGTTGCCTTCGACGCCGGCGGGGACCCGGTTGTAGTTATCGTCCACTATCGCCACGTCCACGCCCGGGATCGGGCGGCCCATGGAGCCGGGGCGGACCTCCATGCCGGGGTAGTTGGCGACCATTATCGCGCCGGTCTCGCTCTGCCACCAGTTGTCGTGGAACGGCATGCCGAAGACGGTGACGCCCCAGACGACGGCCTCCGGGTTCAGGGGCTCGCCCACGCTGCACATGTAGCGCAGGGTAGACATGTTGTAGCGCTTGGGCAGGTCTGTGCCGGCCTTCATGAGCATGCGTATGGCCGTGGGGGCGGTGTACCAAACGGTTACCTTGTGCTTCTGTATCTGCTCGTACCAGGCGCTGGCCTTGAAGCCGCCCTCGTAGATGAGCTGCGTCACGCCGTTGGTCCACGGCGCAAGCATGCCGTAAGACGTGCCGGTGACCCAGCCGGGATCGGCGGTGCACCAGTAGATGTCGTCGTCGTGCAGGTCAAGCGCCCACTTGCCGGTGGCGTACTGCTGCACCACGGCGGCGTGGCGGTGGGCCGCTCCCTTGGGCTTGCCGGTGGTGCCGGAGGTGTAGTGCATGATCGAGTAGTCGTACATGCTCGTCTGGACGATTGAGAAGTCGTTTGAGACCTTCGCCATCTCCTGGTAGTAGTCCAGGTCCTGGGTCTCCAGCGGCTCCTTGTCGCGCCCGTTCTTGTTAACTACGATGATGTGCTGCAGGTCCATGAGCTGGGGGATGATGCCGCTGATCTTGCGGCGCAGCTCCGGCTGCGTTACGAGGATCTTCGCGCCGCTGTCCTGCATGCGGTCCTTTATCGGGTCCGGGCCGAAGGCGGAGAAGAGGGGGCCGGCGACGGCGCCGACCTTCAGGATGCCGAAGAACGCGAAGTAGAGCTCGGGGACGCGCTCCATGAAGATGAAGACCCTGTCGCCTTTTTTGATGCCCAGGTTCTTGAGCACGTTCGCGAATTTGTCCGTCTGCACCTTGAGCTGGGCGTAGGTATAGTCCTCTCTCTCGCCGTTCTTCCCCTCCCAGATCATCGCCAGCTTGTTCTTCCTCGCGCCGGTCGCATGGCGGTCGATCGCCTCATACGCCTTGTTCAGGCCGCCCCCGGGGAGCCACGTAAGCTCCTTGTACATCTCCTCCCAGTTATAGGAAGGCGAGTTCTTCGTGTGGTCCAGGTTCGGCTTCACCTTCATCTTTTCGATGGGTGGCTTGGCAATCGGAGCGAATGAAGAAGTCGTCATCACGGGCCTCCGTCTTGATTGTTGTCGGTATTATAGTCCAGTTAGTAGTTGGTAGACAGTAGTAGGTGTTTGGCCAGGCCAACAGCCGGTCGGATTTTGTCTGGCCAACTACCTACCGCCTACTGCCAACTACCGTTTCTTGGCGGTGTATTATACACAACGGGTAAAGGAGAGGGGGCGCCCCAAGCAATTAAGACTCCCTTGATGGGTATCAAACTACGGAGCACCTCATTGCGCTTCTCAAAGATGTGACATCGTTTGCTGATGACGATGTCAACAAGATCGGCTCAGCATATATAATTCCCCTATTCCGCCAAGAGGGTGCCAACGATGAAGGGGAGAATCATAGTTCCTGGGTCGATTAGAAAGCGCACTCCGCCGCATTCAGGAACATCTAACGTCCAACAAACGGCTGCAACATCGAATTCCTCAAACAAGTCGAATGCTCCAGGCGGAGCAATGGCATCGGCGCCAAGCGCCATTTTCACCGACGATACCGTGTCAATGCTCAATGACTTTGTCAGTCTTACTGCTCAGTGATTTTGTCAGTACGACTGGTTTTGGTTGAATCAGTCTCGATCTCCAAGGGTGATCTGGAGCCGGCTTTCGATCCTTGGGCGTGGAGAGGGGCGTGCTGGAGACGGACCCGTCTCCAGCACGCCCCTCTCCACGCTTGCCCGCCTGAGCTTTTCTTCGCCTTGCTCGCAGGACTGCGGGTCTTAGGGGAGCAACCGTGCTGGCCAGCTCACGCCCCTTGTGCATGACCACGATGCGCCCGTCCAGCCGCTCCTGTACCTCTACGGTCGCCCTGGCGTATGTGCTCCGCTCGCTGTCAGGCTCGATCTGCAGGTCCTCTCCACCAAAGCTCACCGTGTTATCCGCGGCCACTGTCCGCTGGTATCGGAAGCACAGCACACTGT
>VGZY01000071.1 GCA_016872355.1 SAR202 cluster bacterium
TTCGCCAACACCGCCGTCGTAATGGTTGAAGCGTATGGCGACGGGCCGGACCCGTTCCCGATCGAAGTGGCGACACGACGCGCCTTCAAGGACGATGGGTGTGACAACCGCTTCTGATTCGAGCATGTCCATAACGGACTTCAATAATGGCTTGGGGACCCGGGCGGAGAAGTACCGGTTCCCGAAGGTGCGGCGTAGCTCTTCCAGTATCGGCTCGGACACGGCAAGGACAAATAGGCCGTTTCGCCACGCATCGATGATCTTCGCGGGCGCGGCGTCCGGGTGCGACCGAGGCAAGCCGGACGCCAGCAGGTTGGTATCCAGTACGGCAGTAATCACGATTTCTGGCGGGAGCCCGCCTCGTGGCGGGCGCGACGCCGTGCGGACTGCACGGCCTTCTCCACCTCCGCTTCAAGCTCGTCGTCCGGGACCTCGGCAAACGCCTCGCGAAGCGCGTCCAGCGCCTTGAAGCTCACCCGGCGGCGTTCCTCCAGGTACTTCACCCGCTCCAGGTCTTCGACGGAGACAATCGCCGCGACGGGTATGCCGCTCTTCTCGACGATAATCCTGGCCTCCTTGCGGAAGACCTCATTGATGACTTCGCTGAACTGCTGCCGCGCGTCGGAAGCCTTCATTGTCATTGTGGCGGGTTCTCGCTCGCCCATGGTGCCCCTCCGTTTTGTTACATATTGTACAAGATAGTACGAGAGAGGCGCGCGTGCAACCCTCGGATCAGCCGGTTGTATTTGGAAGGGCAAACAACGAAAATGGCGTTCGCCCGCATGCTGCGCGCGAGGGACGCGCGCGGGCGATGGAGTGTCGAGCGTCTATGGGTAGCAAGCGTTTCAGGTTTATCGACGGCTTCCTGGTGCTTTTCATGGCCGTAGTGGCCGTTTCCGTGGCGCTGATGGCAGGCAACAAGGTGCAGTCGCCGTTCACCGCAGGCGCAACGCGGGCCGCGGGCGGGACTCCGCCTCCGGGAGCGCCGTCGTCGCAGCAGCCGGCTGCGGCCGTGGCCACGTCCGTCAGGGTGCCGGGGCTGCCGGTGCAGTACGAAAAGGCGGACTACCCCGTCAACGATGTGATGGTTGCGTCGTCCGTCCCCAGCGGCTACGACATGAAGTCCGTGACCGTCAGGCCCAGCGCAGACACGCCGGAGATAGCGGCGCAGGTAGACTACGAGGGACCGCAGGGCGGCGGGTTCAATATCATGCAGTTCGTCCCGGGGTTCAACCCATTCTCGGCGCTGCCGAGCTTCGAGGACATCAAGCTGGGCGGCATTGACGTGCGGCGCGCTCTGCCGCTGTCCTCCATTCCCGAGCTCTTCATCAACAAGGCGGGCCAGTGGCTCAAGTTTTCCTCCGGCTCGCGCAACGGCGCGCCGTCGATGGACTGGGAGTCGCTCGCGAAGGTCGCAGACTCGGCGCAGCCAGCCGGCGTGGCGAGCCTGCCCGGCGTGCAGTACGGCGTGCCGGAGGCCGTGGCGCAGGCCGCGCCGACCCAGCCCTCCGGCTCCAGCCAGTCCCAGTCGACGGCGCCCACCGCAACCCGCGCCCCCGTAGCGCAGCCCACGGCCACCCGGCCACCGACGCAGCCCACGGCAATACGGCCGCCTGCGCAACCGGTGGTGGCGACCAGCCCCGCGCCGACCATACCGCCGGCCGCTGCGCAGCCGCCATCCCAGCCCACCGCGACCGCCACGCGGCCCGCGGTAACGCCGCCCCCGCCGACGGTGACACCGCCGCCTGCGCCGACGCGCACACCTTTGCCCACCGCAGTCGCGCTGCCTCCGACGCCCACGCCATCGGCAGTCCCGGCGCGGCCTCAGGGAGTGGACGTGCACGTGGCGGGGTACGAGGTAACTGACAGGGTGACGTCGCCAACGCAGCCAAGCGCCGTGGTCACGCCCACGGCAGGCTACAAGTTCCTGATCGTCAGGCTTCGCACCACCAACAACCTGGCGTACGACGTGGTGATGCAGGGGGCCATCTCCGCGCTACACGGCGGCAACCTGGCTCTCAGGGGGCTCCAGCCGGGCGCGCTCTTCGTCCGGCCCACGCTGGATGCGCGCTCGGGGCAGGCGGCCTCTTTCAAGCTCGGGGTGGGCGTAAGCATAGACTCGCACACCGTCGCGTTCGAGATACCCAATAATGCCGACCCCAATGGGATCTCATTGAACTTCGACCTTGTGTGGTCGGGGTCATCAAACTCGCAGGTGCTGCTGGTGGGACCGTAGATGGTTGAAGGACTGGGGACCGGGCCGTGGGCGAATGAATTCGCCGCTGTGGGCGCGTGGTCTGCTTCGCAGGCCACGTCGCCGGATGTCCGCCTTCGCGGACAACGAAGAATGCCTGGTGCCCATTGTTCAGGGTTTGCTCGGATCGTCCGCGAAGGCGGACGTTTGGCGTCGTTCATCGCGGACCGATGTACGCGCCCCCAGCGGCGAATTCATTCGCCTGTTCTCGTTCACCGAGGGCGAATTCATTCGCCCACATTGTTAAACCGTAATTGTTCATTCGTAAAGGAGATTTCCAGTGACCATACCTTCATCCAACCGGGCCGGGATAACGATCAGCACCCCCATGGCGCCTCCGCAGTGGGCGCTCCTGGAGCGTGAGCTGTTCCGCGCGCACGTCAAGGCGTGCAAGGAGTTCTACGCCAAGTACTACGACGAGCGAGGCTACCTGCAGATGGTCCCGCGCTGGGGCGGCAACGACGGCCCGGACGACGCGATGGAGAGCATGGTGGACTGGCCCACGCTGCACTTCCTGGGGGGCGACGACAGCCTGGTCACCATGTACAAGCACGCATGGGAGGGCCACCTCAAGCAGTATACCGAGGCTAAGACGAAGGACATCGACTTCGCCCGCGACGGCATGTACTACAAAGAGTTCCCCGTGATGTTTGACTGGCAGCACAACGGCGAGGGCCTCACAGTCTTCAACCTGCAGGGCCTCTCCGACCCTTACGACACCGAATTTCAGCGCCGCGTGAAGAAGTACGCCGGCTTCTACATGAACGAGGACCCACAGGCGCCCAACTACGATCCGAAGCACAAGATTATTCGCAGCTCCCTCAACGGCAGTCGCGGGCCCATGCTCCGCAAGGCCACGGGGCTGGACTGGGCGGGCGACCCCATAGAGGTGGAGGGCCGCTTCAAGCCGCGCCACCACGAGCGGACGTACGCCGAGATGGTGGCCCACTACAAAGACTATAACGATGTCCCAGGCGACCACCCGCAGAACATGGTGTCCACCGGCCTCGGCTTCCACGCGTACGCTCTCACCGGCGATCCCAAGTACAAGGCGTGGGTGATCGAGTACGTGGACGCGTGGCTGGAGCGCATGGAGAAGAACGGCGGCATTATCCCGAGCAACATCGGCCTGGACGGCGTCCCCGGCAGCGCCGCGAACGGCAAGTGGTACGGCGGCGTTTATGGATGGTCGTTTACCGTCGTCCAGCCGCACGACGGCAAGCTCGCGAACCGCAACATGGTGCAGCTCGGCCTCGCCGGGATCGGCAACGCCTACCAGCTCACGGGCGATAAGAAGTACCCGGAGGCGTGGGCGAAGATGCTCGATATCATCAACTCGAACGAGAAGGTTGTGGACGGCCAGAAGATGTACCCGAGCATGTACGGCGAAAACGGCTGGTACGCCTTCCTCCCGCGCAAGTGGAACCGCGGCGCGGAGGAGGTGTACTACTGGACGATGGACCGCAAGCACCTTTCGCGCGTCGACACCACAACCGGCTGGTACGGCTTCCTGGAGGGTAACAACCCCAACTTCCCGGTGGAATCGATGCAGCGCGACCTGCTCTCCATCCGCCAGCGCGTGGAGGGCATGCGGAAGGACGACACCACGGCCGACACGCGCCTGTCGGATGACCCGATGGTCTACAACCCTGTCTTCGCCCGCTCGCTGTTCGCGCTCATGATGGGCGGCCCCACGATGACCCACGCGCGGCCGGTCAGCGCGCGCCTGCGCTACTTCGATCCAGCCCGCCGCCGCGCCGGCATCCCGGAGGACTGCGCCGCGCTCATCGAAAAGCTGGCGGACGAGGAGACGGTCGTCACCCTCATCAACCTCAGCGCGTCGGAGGACCGCACGGTAGTGGTGCAGGGGGGATCGTACGCCGAGCACCAGATGGCGTCCGTGACCGTGGACGGCGTTACCACGCCCGTCAACAGCTCCCAGGTCACCATCAACCTAGGCCCCGTCTCCGGCGCCAGGATGACCATCAAGATGAAGCGCAACTGCAACCCGCCCACCTTCACCTTCCCATGGGACCGCAAGGGGTAGGGTAGGCGGGGTCTGGGGCGGAGACCCAGGGTTCCTACCCCCTTCCCTCTCAGGGAAGGGGGCAAAGGGGGTTAGGTGGCTGCTATTCCCCCTCTCTCCGTGCACGGAGAGAGGGGGCCAGGGGGAGAGAGGTCGCGGGCCACGGGGTCAGGGGTTCTTCGGCTTCTCGTCCATGAACTGCGAGTACCTGGCCATCAGCTCGTAGTCTGATGAGACGGCGTTCTTGAGCGCCATTTCCGTTATCGGGAAGAGGTAGTGCGTCTCGGAATTCATTGTGATGAACCCCTCCGCATACGCCGTGCCCGCGCAGATGCCGTAGTCCCCGTCGCTCGCCTCGATTCGCTTGCTGGTGTACGCGCCCGCATAGCCCTGGCTCTCCAGGCAGTTCAGCGCCGCCTTCTTCTTGTCGACGACATCCGTCGTGTCGATAAACACGTCGCAGTAGTGCGGCCCGCCCGCGCTCCAGAAGTCCTGCCGGATGCCGGCGGACGTGCCGAAGAAGAAGACCTGCGCAACGCGGACCGGCGGCGTGGGGTCGCCGGTGTCCACCGCCGCGGCTGTTTGTATGGCATGCAGGACGATCTGGCCTGTGACGGCGTGCTGGTTGGCGATTCCGTCGTACACCTTGGGGTAGTGCGTCAGGATGATGTGCGGCTTGATCTTGCGGATAAGCCGAGCGACCCTGCGAACAGTTTCAGGCGTCACAAGCAATACCTCGTCGTCCACACCCAGGAAGTGAATGTCGTCGAAGCCCAGGATGTTGCACGCCTTGCGCACCTCGCCCTGCTTGATCTTCGCGCGCTCCTCCATTAGCTTCACCAGCCGGTCGCCTTGAGGCACGTCCTTCGACTTGAACATCTGCTCGCTGATGACCTGGTCATGGGTGCGCGCGCCGTGCGTGATGACGATGCAGGATACCTTGTCCCCTCGCGCGGCGTGGTGGGCCATCGCGCCGCCGGACTGGTCAAACACATCGGCTGGGTGCGCGCCGATGGATAGGATTCGAAGCTGCTCGGCCATGAAATTCTCCTTGATAGCTCGGTTTAGTTGCTCAGCAGGTCCAGCAGCGCCTGGGCTATGATCAGGTGGCCGGTGTGGTTGGGATGCACCGGCTCCGGGCAGAACGCGTCCGCGTCTCGGTACTTGAGGTGCATCTGAAAAATCTCGTGGAGGTCCAGCAGTCTCGCGTCGTACTTTCGGCTTAGCTTCTCAACAACCTCGATGTAGCGCGGCAGCTCCTTCAGCACCATGCTTCGAAACGACCCGCTTTCGCGGTCGGTGGATATGTAGAAAGGTGTGATCAGCACCATAGGGCAGCCGATTTCACGCTGCGTCCACGCGAGCACTTCATCATACAACTGGGCGAACCGCTGGACCGGCACGTTGTCATCCGCATTGCGAAGCACGCTATGCAGGTCGTTGATGCCGATCTTGATCGATAGTCTGTCAGGCCGGTGGTAGACCACGTCATCCTTCCATCTGTCCCGAAGGTGCGTGATCCTGTTTCCGCTGATTCCCTTGTTGATATAGTTTGGCCGCACCGCCGGGTGCCTGGCGGCGGCCAACTCGGTAAAAAGCCTGACATATCCGTTTCCGAGCGGGGCGTCTGCAGCCCGCCGGCCACAATCCGTGATGCTATCGCCGATAAACAGCACCGTCTCGCCGTCCTTAATCCAGTAATCAGGCATTCTGTAAACTGCCTCCTCTTAGCCGTTAACGTGGCATGGTGTCACAAACGGAGTTCGGCTTCAATCCCCAGCGGTCGTCCCCCTTCGATCCGCCCGCCACGTCTTCACGAAATTTTCATGCGCCGCGTGACGGTGTTCACGGCATGTTTACATCCCGGTGAGAAAGTCTCAGTTGCACAGGGTCGCCCAGGTGTCTGTCGGCGTTTCGAGGAGGACGCTCAGTGCAACCAGGGAGGCAGTATGACTGAAGGAAACAGCCCGGAAGAACAGCCCCGGCGCCCGGTCCGCGACGGCGGCCACGCCGCCTATGCGCGGCCGGACATCGACACCGGCGCCCGCCCGCTGATGGTTTACTGGGAGATGACGCGGGCGTGCGGCCTTGCCTGCCGTCATTGCAGGGCGGACGCACTTCCTCTCCGCAACCCGCAAGAGCTTTCCACGCGAGCGGGCGAACTCCTGCTCGACCGGCTCGCGGAGTTCGGAGACCCGCTGCCTCACCTGGTCTTCACGGGCGGAGACCCCCTCCAGCGTCCGGACCTCTTCCACCTGCTCGAATACGCCTCAAAGGCTGGCTTCAAGGTTGCAGTGACCCGGGCCAGCACAGATGGGCTAACAGCCGGTTCGATTGCTGCGATGAAGTCAGCCGGCGCGTGGATGATGGCCCTGAGTATCGACGGCTCAACCCCGCAGCGCCACGACTCCCTCAGACGCGTCCCCGGGAGCTTTGATTGGACCGTACGCGCCGCTCACCATGCGCGCGAGGCCGGCCTGGGCCTGCAGGTGAACACCCTCGTTTCCGCCGAGACGCTGGACGACATTCCAGCAGTCTACGACCTGGTTGCCGGCATCGGCGTCACTCAATGGGCCCTCTTCTTCCTGGTCTCAGTGGGCAGGGGCGCGGTGCTTGAGCAGGTATCGCCGGACCAGGGCGAAGACCTGATGAAGTGGGTATACGGGAAATCCCAGACGTCGCCGTTTCGGCTCAGGACCACCGAGGCGCCCTAATACCGCCGCGTGGCGCTGCAGATGGACAGGGCAGCGAGGGCGGGCGGCAACGGGGCCGGCCACGCCGGAGGGCACGCTCGGCCCGGCTTCGGCATCTGGGATGGCAACGGGATCATGTTCATCTCACACACCGGGCAAATCTGCCCGGCGGGCTTCTTGCCGCTGATTGCCGGCAGCGTCCGGCGGGGCCACCCGGTGGAGATCTACAGAAAGTCCCGGCTGTTCAACGCTCTGCGCAACCCTGATGGCTTCACGGGCAAGCGTGGCCGTTGCGAGTACCGCAAGGTCTGTGGCGGCTCCCGGGCGCGCGCTTTCGCCGCCACAGGCGACCCTCTGGAGAGTGCCCCGCTCTGCACCTACCAGCCCGTCGGCCGGTTTCCGATGGCCATTGTGAGGAACTGATGCGCGCGGATGTAGCTATCGTGGGTGGCGGCATAACCGGCCTGTCTGCGGCGTACAGGCTGCAGAAGCTGTTCGCCGAGCGCGGCCAGTCCATTAACGCTGTGCTGATAGAGAAGGACCAGCGGCCTGGCGGCAAGCTGGTCACGCGCCGGGAGGACGGCTTCATCGTCGAGTGCGGGCCGGACAGCTTTCTCGCGTCCAAGCCGTGGGCCATGGAGCTCATACGGGACCTTGGTCTGGAAAGCGATGTCGTCCATCCCCAGGCGCACGGCTCTCACATCCTCAAGCGGCGCACCATCCATCGGATACCTGACGGGCTTACCGGAATCGTGCCGTCAAGGCCAGCCGAGTTGTGGGCTGCCCCGTTCATGTCATTTCGGGGCAAGCTACGGGCAAGCATGGAACCGCTGGTCCCGCGGCGAAAGTCCGCAGGCGACGAGTCTGTCGGGGCCTTCCTTCGGCGGCGGGCGGGCATGGAGCTATCTCAAACGCTGCTGGAGCCGTTCACGTCCGGCATATACGGCGGCGACGCAATGGAGCTGAGCCTCCGGGCACTGTTTCCGTCGCTGGCTGAATGGGAAAGCAAGTACGGTAGCCTGGCGCGAGGCGCGCGTGCGGCAAGAAAGAGTCGGCCAAAGAGCAGCCACTCAAAGGGGGCCGTCTACTCCATGCGCTTCGGCGCGGCCTCAATTGTAGATGCAATAGTATCGCGCCTCGAATCGGTCACAGTTATCACTGGGTTCGGGGTAACGGAGATTGACCGGCGGACTGAAAGCGAATCTGCCCTGTACACCTTGCGGCTGGACGATGGGCGGATTGTGACGGCGGACAACATTATTCTTGCAACCCCGGCGGGGGCAACGGCGCGGCTGGCGCGCGGCTTCGCGCCTGACTGCGCCAGCCTGGTGAGCGAAATTCAGTACAGGCCGGCGGCGAGCGTCAGCCTTGTGTTTAACCGCGACCAGGTGCGTCGGCCGATCGAAGGGTCGGGCTTCCTGGTGCCCCGTACGGAGCCTTCCCATCTGCTGGGGTGCACGTGGGTATCTTCCAAATGGCCGACGAGGAGCCACGGGGACGCAGTCTTTCTCAGAGTCTATGCCGGGGCCTCGGCCCTGCAGATGGACGACAAAGCGCTGGCCCGCGAAGTCACGGCCGAGCTGGGCGCCCTCATGGATATCGACGGCGCGCCGCGACGCTCCTGGGTTACCAGGTGGCCCGAGGCGATGCCCCACTACAGGGTCGGCCACCTCTCCCTCATGGGGCGGCTGGACGCCGCCCTGGCCAGGCACCCGGGGCTATTTCTTGCCGGAGCGGCATACCGCGGAATCGGTGTGCCGGACTGCATCCGGCAGGGCTTTGAGGCGGCCGATGGTGTTGTTGAACGCATTTCAGCGCGGCATGCAGGCCGCGCGGTTGAGTCGGCGACGGAATTACAGGGAGGTCGGAGATGACAAGGACTGTCGGGATCATTCTAATGGCGTACGGGACGCCGCAACGCCTGGAAGACGTGGGACCGTATTTCAAGGACATCCGTGGAGGCCGCACTCCCAGTCCCGAGGCGGTTGCGGAGCTGACCGAGAGGTACAGGAAGGTCGGAGGCAAGACGGCCCTGCTGGAGATCACGCAGGAGACGGCGGAGCGCCTGGGCGCCAGGCTTGGCCGCGACTCGCAAGGCGTCAACTACCGGTGCTACGCCGGCATGAAGCATTGGCACCCATATATTGCCTCAACCATTGCCCAGATGGTTGCTGACGGGGTGGACGAGATCGTCGGCCTGCCTCTCGCGCCTCACTACTCGAAGATGAGCATTGACGGGTACAGGAGCGCCGTAATCGGTGCGCTCGAGGCGATGGGCGCCGATACGAAGGTGAGGTTCATCGATACCTGGTACGCCAACCCGCTGTTCATCGACATGATGAGCACTTTCGTCCGGTCCGCACTCGCCCAATTCTCGTCTCCGCCGGAGGAAGTGGAGACCATCTTCAGCGCGCACAGCCTGCCGCGCCGCATTCTTTCATGGGGAGACCCGTATCCCGGCGAGCTTCTGGACAGCGCGCTGATGAATGCGGAGAGAGTGGGACTGCGCCGGTGGCGCTGTTCCTACCAGAGCGCAGGTCACACAGGCGACCCATGGCTGGGGCCGGACATCCTTGAGACCATCAGCGCGCTCGCAAGCGAGGGTAAGAAGGCCGTTCTAATCGTGCCCATCGGCTTCGTGTCCGAGCACCTTGAGATTCTCTTCCATATCGATACGGAAGCCATGGAGCTCGCTGAAGGCCTCGGGATTGAGCTCCGGCGCACCGAGATGCCCAACGCGTCCGCCCCCTTCCTCGAAGTCCTTGCCGACATCGTTTTGACCGGCGCAGGGGCGCGAGAGGCGTCCGGCATGCCCGGCGGCCCGCAGCGGGCTGCGGCGAAGCGATAGGATTCTGGCGTAGGCCGGACAACCGGGCCGGGCCGTGTCCGCTCCTTTAGATTACGGGACAGGTTGTTGACAGGTTCAAGAGGCGGTCTTACACTCCGATTCGTGCCATTGGGTCCGGCGCTACCCGCCGGACCTGCAACGCGCCATTCAGGAGTGCCACGTGGTAGTTACCTCCAAGCCCGTCCAGACCATGCCGACGGACGTTTGCCCATTTCCCGCCCGGTTCAGGCCGGACCTGGAGGCCATGATCGAAGGCCACGCAGTCGTCAACAAGCAGCCAGCAACAATCTGGCAGGACGGGCTGTTTCTCGGAAACGGCGATATCGCGTCGATGGTCTGGGGGCAGCCGTGGCGCACCCGCATCCTCCTGAACAAGAGCGATATCTGGGACGAGCGCGACGCCGAGCTTGAGAAGATCCCGTCCCCATTTAACTGGCGGGAGCTCAAGGACGCGCTTGTCAAGGCGATCGAAGAGGGCGACTTCTCCGCGATTCACGAGGTTGACAGGAAGATCGAGGAGGCGTGGAAGAAGACCCCCTTCAAGGGTGCGGTTAACGCCTCCGCCTACCACGCCGCCGGTTACCTGGACATACTCGGCGACTTCCCCGGCGGTGTTGAGGATTTCTCCCAACGAATGTCGCTTTATCGCGGTAAGGTAGAGACTAATTTCTCCCACAAGGGCAAGAAGCACGGCTTCACCACGTACTGCCACGCAGACAAGAACCTGATCGTTGCGGACCTGTGGACTGAGGATGGCAACGCCTGGCCCCGCAGCTTCGTGCTCCACAGGAAGCTGGACCTCTTCAGGCAGGCGTGGGCGCCGTACCCGCACATCGGAGACCCATCGTTCGGTCATGATGAAGACACACTGTGGATGACCTTCGTCATGCCGGACGGGCTTGCATTCGCGGTGCTGGTCCAGGTGGACGGCGCGCGGCTGGAGACGTACAAAGTCGGCGGGCAGATGGTGGCGGACGTGATCGGCGCCGCGTCGAAGAAGCTACAGGTGCGCACTACCATCGTCACGGGACGGGAGTCGCCGGGCACGCTCATCGATAAGGGCAAGGCGCAGCTCGTGAAGATGAGTAAGGGCAAGACCGCCGCGAAGCAGCTCGCCTCGCACGAGAAGTGGTGGGAGGAGTTCTGGCGGACTAGCTGGATATCGCTGCCGGACAAGATGCTCGAGAACCTGTGGTACATCGAGCTCTACAAGATGGCATCCTGCTCCAGGGAAGGCGGCCTGCCACCTGGGCAGCTTGCACACTGGAACGGCTTCCACGACGCGCCGTGGCGCGGCGACTACCACATGAACATAAACATCCAGGAGAACTACTGGCCGGTGTACACCGCCGGCCATCCGGAGCTCGGCATTCCCCTCGCCGACCTATACCTCAATACACTCGAGTACACGATCGCCGATACGAAGAAGCACACTGGCCAGCCGGGCGCACGCTTCGTCCGCGGCCACGGCCCATCAGGCAGGCCGAATGGGCGCGGGCAGGACTGGGAGCTGTGGCCCGGGGCGGGTCCGTGGATTTGCTGCGAGTTCTGGTGGCACTACCAGGTTACGCGGGACGTGGACTTCCTTCGAAAGATGTACCCGGTGTTCACCGCATCGCTTGAGTATTTCGTTGCGTTCCTGGGAGAGCCGGACAAAAACGGCAGGTACAATATCGTCCCTTCTGTGGCGCACGAGCAGCGCCATGAGAAGTATAGGCCCACCGGCAAGATGGGCGAGTGGGGGCGGAATTCCACCTACGACCTCGGAATCCTGCGCGACCACCTTCGCAACACCATCCGCGCCAGCGAGATACTGAGGGTTGATGCCGGGCGGCGCGAGCTATGGAAGCGTATTTACGAGAACACTGCGCCTTACCCCGTCTCTCCGAACGGCTACTTCCAGGAGTGGGAGGGCATAGAGCTGGACAACTCCCACCGCCATCTGAACAACCTGTACCCCGTCTATCCCGGCGATGAGGTCCATGCGGGCATCACGGGTCCGCTGGAGGAGGCGGGCAGCAAGACCGTGTCCCGCATGATCCAGCGTGGGTCGGACGCGTACACCGGCTTCAGCTTCGGGTGGGTCGCCGCTGCCGCCGCCAGAATGGGGATGGCCCAGGAGGCGCTGGGGCAGCTGCATGACCACGTCCGTGGTTTCGTGAACATCAACGGCTACAGCCTCTTTGGAGCGTCGCAAACGCCCGGGCTGGCGCCGTACTCCGGCAACCGCGGGTCCGACTGGAAGGGCAAGCTGCCGAATTGCGAGTCCGGCGGCAGCTTCTGCGCGGGAATCAACGAGCTTCTGCTGAACAGCCCCGGCGGGACACTGACCCACGAGTCCATCATCCGCGTGTTCCCGGCGGTGGTCCGCGATTGGGCGAACGTCCAGTTCTCCCGCCTGCGGGCTGAAGGCGCGTTCCTGGTCAGCGCGGACAGGCGCGGCTCGTTCACCCGGTACGCGGTCATCGAAAGCCTCGTAGGCGCTCCGTGCGCCGTCTACAACCCGTTCCACAAGGACACGGTCGTCGTCCGCCGCGCTGACAACTCTATCGCCGAGCACACTGTGAGGGACGGCGTCATAAGGTTCGAGACGAAGCCCGGTGAGGCATACGTGCTGTTCCTGAACGGGTCCGATCCGGCGTCGCTGCCGATGCTCCACCTTAAGGGTGATGAGACCTACCAGCATCGCCTCGGCGTGGGTGGGTTCCTGGATACGAGCAGGGCTTCCTATGCGGGCGGAACGGTGGCTCAAGGGTTGCCTACAGCCTGAGGTTTTCAGGTGCTAGCGCTGTGCAAATGCAGTTGTTTCCTGTGGTATAGTGTGCGTCTGGTAGAGGGAGAGGGGGAATAGAATGTCGGACCAGATAGAAATCGAGCTTTCGAAGGACGTGATCAAGACTCACCCGGGCGACACGGTGGTGGAGACGTTTGTCATCGCCAACCGGTCGGAGGTCAACGATCAGTTCATCGTGGCCGTCGAGGGGCTGGACAGCAGCTGGTACGAGCTTGAGACCAGCAGCGCCAAGATCTATCCCATGGACCGGCTGAAGTGCAGGCTCACCCTCAACCCGCCAAAGGACAGCACCGCGCTCGCCGAAACTCACAGCTTCTCAGTAAAGGTGGCGGCAAAGAACGACCCGCGCATAGAGACTTCGGTCCCCATGACGCTCGTCCTCCGGCCGTTCTACAACTTCGAGCTCAAGCTCGACCCGCCGGTCTTCGGCGGCCCCACAGGCAACTACGACCTTCTTATCCACAACGCCGGCAACGACGATGTCCCGTTCAGGATGGTCGGTATCGACAGCAACGACTCCTGCCGTTTCACCTTCACCCCGAATGCGCCCAACCGTACATGCCGGCGAGACGCTGAAGGTAAAAGTTGTGGTCCGGCCGGCCGTTCGCCCAAACTTTGGCGAAACAAAGCTGTATGACATCAAGCTGAACGTCTTCCCGAACATCGGCGACGCCGATCCCAAGTCCGTTACCGGCAGGCTCATCGCGACGGATTCCCCGCCTGTGTTCTATGCGAACCTGGAGCCGGAGGTCGAGATCGTCGACGCGCCGGGCGGCGTAGCCACGCCGGGCAAGTACAAGCTCCACCTGAGCAACACCTGGAGCCTGGAGACGACGCTTATCCTTGAAGGGTCGTCAGCCAAGGACCAGTGCGATCTGCTCTTCGGCAACACCCGCGTGGTCGTTGGCCCCGGGCAAAGCGTCACGGTCCCCGTAACTGTTACGCCGAAGCTGCGGATCGACAACTACAAGGACCGCTCATACCCGTTCGACATCACGGTCTACCCCGAGCGGTGGGAGTCGGAATCGAAGTACGTCGAGGGAGAGCTCAAGGTCTCCGCACCGAAGCCGGACTTCCGGCTCGATCTAATCCCAATTGAGCCCGTCGGCCCCGCCGCGAAGTACGACATGTTTGTGACCAACTACGGCCATGCTGACCTGGGCATAACGCTTTCTGCGTTCGACCACGAGGAGCTCCTGGAAATCGAGTTTGAGCGCACGGAGCTGCACGTCCACGCCGGTGAGCGGCGCAGGGTGCCGGTTACGGTCAACGTCGTGGACCCACCGCCGGACGACCGGCCAAGCTGCACTACTTCACCCTGCGCGCGATGCCGGAAGATGTGGACCCCAGGCTGCCGAAGTACATCCTGGGCGAGATCACAGTCGACCCCGAGCCGCCGAAGTACGAGATAGACCTCCAGCCCGTCCTGGCGCACGGCAAGGACGGCGAATTCAGAGTATACCTGCACAACAAAGGCAGGGGAGTGCTGGACTTCAGCATCGAGGCCCGCACGTCCGATCCTATGTTGACCGTCGCGATCGACGCCGAGGCGGCAAGGATTAAGCCCGGCGAGTCCGCCATCCTCAACATCGTCACCGAGCGCCTCAAGCGGCGGCTGACCGGGCGCCAGGAAGTGCACCGCTTCCACGTCACTGCGGTGCCGCACCACAGCCTGGGCGTGCCCAAGACACTGACGGGTGAGTTCCTGGCTACCCCGAAGTACACTACTTGGAACATTGTGGACGGCATCGCGCTTGCACTCATCAACCGCTGCATCGTGTTCGCGGCGGCGCTGCTTGTGCTTGGTGACAGCAGCCCCTTCTGGTGGAGGTGGTGGAGCCCGCTGACCAACGCGATAGAAGTCGCCATCGTCTGGCAGCTCATCCGTCCGCTCGTCCGCTGGCGAAGGGAGCGCTCCGAGCGCTTCGACCCGTACACGACGCCCTTCGAGAACAACTTGAAGGGTAACGGCCCGTACTACGACGTCCCGAAGCAGAAGTACAGGTGGAAGAAGGAGAAGAAGAGGAAGGGCGCGGAGACGGTGGAGTACGGCAACCGCCTGGGGTAAGAGGTTAATCGCAGAGTACGCAAAGAACGCAGAGTTAAGAGAGGGTTTTTGCCGAAAGACGAGAACCCCCTCCTGCTTTCTCGCCATTCCACACCCTTGTCATTTCGGGCATATTTGCAGAAAATGTGTGATCCTATGGACTGGCAACGGCTTTGTAAGGCGGCTACCATGGTTTTGAAAAATCATCAAGTTTTTG
>VGZY01000072.1 GCA_016872355.1 SAR202 cluster bacterium
GATATCTGACACCAGCTTTCCCATCTTTTCCCAGTCCACAACTTGGGCTATCCTCTCCAATCGCTCGTTACGCCCAACCTGCTCGGGAAGGAACGCTTCGATCATGGACGGGTTTCCCATATTGCGGTGCATGGCTAACTGTACGCATCCCTTTCAATGAATATGCGCCATGACTGCAGTGGTGCTATCTCATCAATATCCAAACAATGTCAGTCCGCGGCCTTCCCTAGCGTCTCCCGCCACCAACTCAGTCTTAGACTCCGTCTGCTAAAGCGAGAATCGCAGGTTTTCACACCTACGGTTTCTTAATTATCATCTTGCTCACAGATACCCCGGCCAGCTTGCAGGCCAACGAATCCCGCAGTTCCTTGTGAGTCATCATCGGCACGTCATCGAAGCGCCCCAGAATACTGGACTCCAGGGCCTGCATTTCCGCTTGCTCACGCCTAAGTGCTGGTTTCGCCAGTTCCTGTACAATTAATGTGTGATTATAGTACAAACCTCCCCTGCGGGGATTGTGACTAATCAAGCCACCCCCAAAACACAACGGCCCCGGCGAAAGCCGGGGCCGCGTCTTACTCACTACTGACTACCAACTACTGACTACTGACTACCGCCCTACCGTCCCACCACAAGCTTCTCCACCACCACGGCCTTGCCGTTGACCAGCACCTCTTCGCGCACGGTCACGCTGTGGCCGTTCGTCCCGTGGGCATGACCGTTCGTGTGCCCGTTCGAGCCGTTCGCGTGGCCGTTGCCGTGCACGTGCCCGTTGCCCGCCTCGGCGGGGGCCACAACCTTGTCCGTCAGCCCCAGCCGCGCCTCGGCCGTCTTCAGGATCGCCTCCAGCATCTGGGAATAGCTCATCCCGTGGTGGCCCGCCATCTTCGCCAGGTGCCCGTCCCAGCACCAGCCGGGGTTAGGGTTGGCCTCCAGCAGCCTGGGCATCCCGTTGGAGTCCAGGCGCCAGTCAAACCGCATGTAGTCGCGCGTCTCCAGGCGCTCCGCCAGCGCAAAGCACCACTCGACAAGCGCCTTCTCAGTCTCGTCAGGCAGCTTCGCCGGCACCGCCTTGATGTTCCAGTACGGCGACGTGGGGTCCCACTTCGCCTCGTACCCGCATATCTGCGGCAGCTCGGGCGGGAGCGACGAGTAGTCCTCCTCCGATATCGCCACCAGCGAGTACGTCCCCGGCGGGTTGCCGATGATGCCGACCGTCAGGTCCTTACCGGTCAGGAACTCCTCAACCAGCACGGGCTTCTCGTAGCCCAGCTTCGTGCGAATGTCCTGGATCGCGTCGATCAGCTCCTCCGCGGTGTACGCCACGCTCTTGGCAGTAATGCCGAAGCTGGAGTCCCCGAAGTTCGGCTTCACGATTACCGGGAAGTTGAACGGCAGGTCGAATATCGAATCGTTAAGCTTGATGAAGAAGGCCCCCGGTACCGGGATGCCCATCTCCTTCGCCACGCCGCGCACGAGCGACTTGTCGTAGCAGTGCGCAAGGCACTGCGGGTTGCCGCCCGTATACGGTATCCCAAGGAACTCCAGCATCGCAGGCACGTGCAGCTCCTTGCGAGGGTCGTTGCCGTACCCCTCATCGCAAAGGTTCAGCACGTAGTCGAACTTGCCCTGCAACCGCTGCAGGTCCTTGAAGAGCGTGTCGTGGTTGTTCAGGTACGTGAACCTGTACCCCGGGATGCCCTTCAACGCCTCCTTCATCTGGTCCAGCGTGTAGATGTCGTCGCTGTCGAACACGTTCGAAGGCTTCGTCGGGTCCGGCTTCGTCGGGTCGCCCGTGACGACCACGACGTGCTTCTCCGCCACCTTGGGCTTGGGCTTCGCCGGCGTCCACTCTTTGCGCACCTGCGCGGTGGCCAGGATGCGTCGTTCCATCATGCCCAGGTCCTGGTTCCGCTGGGAGTCCGGCTTCACCTCGCCCAGGTACGTGATGCCGGTAAAACCGGCGTCCGTCAGCAGCTTCGTGAGCGACTCCTTGGAATACAGGCGCTCGGCGTAGAACTGGTCGGCGATGATGCCCTTCTCAACGTGGGTGATGACCTCGCGGGACACGAGCCTGTCGCTGTCGGACGAAAGCGAGCGCTCGCGGCACACGAATAGCTTGTCGTTGATCCACTCCCAGGACCGCTTCTGGAAGTTCTCGCGCATGAAGTTGCCGTCCGTGATGTCGATGAGGATCTTCCCCCACGGCCGCAAAACGCGCATGACCTCGCGCAGAACTCGCAGGTCGTCCTGTGTGGTGTCGAAGTAACCGAAGCTGTTGCCCATGATAATCACGGCGTTGAAGCTGTCGGTCGCATACGGGAGCTTCCGCGCGTCGCCGGCCTTGAACTTCACCCCCAGCCCGTCCGCCTTCGCCCGCTCCTTGGCCTTCTGCACAAGGAAGTGCGAACGGTCCAGCCCCTCGACCAGCTTCAACCCGCGCCGCGCCAGCTCCAGGGAATGCCTTCCCTGGCCGCAGCAAAGATCGAGCACCTTGTCTTCGGGGGTAAGTCCGAGGCTCTTGACTACAATGTCGATTTCCGACTGTGTAATACGGGGGTCTTCGACCACGTCTGCGTCGGTCTTCAGGTAGAGCGAATTGAATATGTTCGACCACCAGTCGGACCGGACGTGCTCTTCGAGGTCGTTAACAGGACCTAGAGTCCTGATTCTATTGCGGATAGGCTTCTGCTTCGCGGAATTGCTTTTGGGGTCCGGGACCTTCTTCAACACCGTGTTCTTCTCCTCCTTAGGTGAAGACTGGACATCTGTACCGATAACGATTGTTCATCATCTTTGTCACCCACGCCCAGATTATGCCTTCATGGCCCTTTCGGCGGCTTTGAACATAACGTCGACGGGTGCTGATTTTCCCGTCCACATCTCAAACGCCGCCGCCCCTTGAAATACGAGCATCGACAGTCCGCCGAGGGCCTGGGCCCCCGCTCGTCTGGCCTCCGACATCAGAGGGGTTTCTGATGGGTTATACACCATATCGTACACCAGATTTCGCGAGGATAGTAGGCCTATTTTCAAGGGGCTCTCCCCCTGCGCCGGACCACCCTTCATCCCAATGGAAGTAGAGTTCACCACCAGGTCCGCTCCAGCGCATGCCGAAGCCAGCGCCGGGCCTTCCATCGGGACAGTGTCGACTCGTATATTAAGGTGCGCCACCTCGTCGGCAAGAGCACGGGCGCGGGCAACCGTGCGGTTGGCTATCGTGATAGCCGAGACCTTCGATTTAGCAAGCCCGAACGCAGCAGCCCTGGCGGCCCCGCCGGCGCCCAGGAGCACAACCGACTTCCCCGCCGGATCAAAGCCCCCAGTCTCCCTGAGCGCCCTGAGCAATCCAGTCGCGTCCGTGTTCCGGCCAAGTATCTTATCACCGCTCTTGACGATCGTGTTGACCGCACCGATCTCCGCGGCCAGCTCGTCAACCCCATCAAGGAACGCGCGCACGCTCTCTTTGTGCGGTATCGTCACATTCGCGCCAAGGTACTCTGCGCCCCTCAACATGGCCACCTCCTCCGCCAAGCTTTCCGGCGGAGTCGGCCTCGCGCTGTACCGCGCCTTGATACGGTGGTAATCCAGCGCCGCTTGCTGGAAAACAGGCGAAATCGAGTGCGAGAGCGGGTATCCCAATATCACAATATGTTGCATTCGACCTGTATCCCTCTAACAACCCGTAGTATAATGCCGATAAGCCACCACAACAAGGCCCAGTCGTTCAAGAAAGCTCCAATACAATCCATAACCAGAAGTTTAATCTCAGTCTAAGAAAATGCCTTGAAAATGTTCCGGCACGGGGGTAACATTCAGCCAGCCTAGTCGGGATTGACCCTGAACATTGGGGCGCATACGTATGACAGAGGCCTTGACTACGTAGATACTAGTAGGGATTGTACGTACGTGGTACTGTGAAAGTGCTCAAGTATTTTATGTCGTGTTTGGCCGGGTCGGTCTTTCAGCCTGGAGCGTAATAATCATGAGCGGAATGGCGGAACAGGGTGGTACAGCCGGCGCTGAGCAAGTCCGCGTCCTCGTTGCGGACGACGAAGCCATTATTCGGATACTCCTGAACCATGTCCTCACCGCCCAGAGCTACGAAGTAGTCCTTGCCGAGGACGGCCAGGAGGCCATTGAAATTCTTCAGCGAGAGCGATTTGATCTTGTGATTACGGACATCACAATGCCCCGCGCCACCGGAATGGATGTCCTGCACACGTCAAAGACGGTGGACCCCGCCTGCCCGGTGATGCTTATCACAGGCTTTCCTTCAGAGGACCTGATTTCCCAGATGTACGGCGCCGGTGCAGAGGAGTACATTCCCAAGCCTTTCGACCTGCAGTCGATCAAGGACGCCGTAGCAAGGCTGCTGGCGCGCAAGCAGGGCGTCGAAAGTGAAAACAGGGTCCGCGAGGCTGTTCCGGCGTACGGGTACCAGACGGCCTGAGACTCATTGTATTCCCCATTGGTTCGATGTCAGGGGCCGCGACAACCGCGGCCCTTTTGCTTTGTCCTGCCGGCAAGAAGGCCAGGCTGCCTCAAGGCGTTGCGCGGCGACGCATGCGGCCAGCGTCCAGGTAGGCCTGGAGGAGGACTGTCGCGGCGGCGGCGTCTATGCGGCCCTTGTCGCGGGAGGGCTTTTCGCCGGAGTCGCGGAGCATGCGCTGGGCCTGGACGCTGGAGTAGCGCTCGTCGAGGGTGATGATGCGGGTGGGGGTGGCTGCGGCGAGGGACTTGATGAAGCGGCGGACCTCTTTGGCCTGCGCGCCGGGCTGGCCGGAGAGGTGGAGGGGCATGCCGACGACGATCTCCTTCACACCTTCCTCTGTGGCGAGCAGGACGATCTGCGCGATGTCATCCGGCTCGCCGCGGCGGACGGCGGAGTGCGGGAACGCCATGCGGCCCTCGACGTCGCTTATCGCGACGCCGATGCGGACGTCCCCGACGTCGAGGGCCATTACTTTCACTTGGCGGCGGTCTTCTGGCGGACGATGTTGGGGACCATGCTGAGCGCGTCGCCCAGCTTGTCCGCTCGCTTGCCTCCTGCCTGGGCCACGTCCGGCCTGCCGCCGCCGCCGCCCTGCATCTCCTTCGCGGCCGTGCGGGCGATCTCGGAGGCATTCAGCCCCCTGGCCACCAGGTCCTGCGTCACCATTGCAATAAGGACTGGCGAGTCGTTTACCACCGCTCCCAGGGCGACTACGCCGCTGTGGAGCTTGTCGCGCAGCCAGTCGCCCATCTCGCGCAGGCTGTCTGCGCTGGAGGCGTCCACCTTCGTGGTGAGCACCTTTACGCCGTTGACGTCCTGCGCGCGGTCCAGGAGGCCGGAGGCGGACTGCATGGAGAGCTTGCGCTCCAGTGCCTCTTTCTGGCGGCGGAGCTCGGCAAGCTCGTCAACGAGGCCCTGCACGCGCTCCTTCAGGTTCCCTACGGGCGTCTGGAGCATGCTCGCGACGGCCGCTGAGGCGTTCAGGCGCTCGCGCACCAGCCGCTCCGCGCCGCGGCCGCTGACGGCCTCGATGCGACGCATGCCGGCGCCGACACTCGTCTCGCCCACGATGAAGACGGAGCCGAGCTCGCCGGTCTGGTGGACGTGCGTGCCGCCACAGACCTCGAAACTGAATGTCGCGCCGTTCGATATCTCGACGAGGCGGACGCGGTCGCCGTAACGGTCGCCGAAGAAGGCCAGCGCGCCCTTTCGGATCGCCGCCGCGTACGTGTCCTCGCTCTTCTGGACGCGCGCGTTGTGGCGGATCTTCTCGTTCACCAGGTACTGCACCTGCTCGGCCTGCTCGGCCGTGAGCGGCTCCACATGGCTGAAGTCGAAGCGCAGCCTCTCGGGCGCGACGTACGAGCCGGCCTGGCGGACATGCGGGCCGAGCACCTGCCGGAGCGCGGCGTGGAGCATGTGCGTGGCTGTGTGGTTGCGGGCGGTGTCCTCGCGGCGGACTGTGTCAACAACGGCGTCCACCTTCTGGCCTACGAACAACCTGCCCTTCGTCACCTTGCCGGTGTGGACTATCATGTCCGCCAGCGCCTTCTGGGTGTCGGTAACCTCTACCTTGCCCTCCGCGGCAGCTATCTGGCCGCTGTCGCCGACCTGGCCGCCGCCCTCGGGGTAGAAGGGTGTCTGGACGAGGACGACATCCACCTCGTCGCCCTCCTTCGCCTCAGTCACCACCTGGTTATTGGCGATGATGCCGACGACGACCGTCTCCGCCTTGAGCTGCTCATAGCCCAGGAAGGCGGTACCGCCGACGCCAAGCGCCTCATAGAGCTTCGCCTTGGATCGGTCGCCGCCGAAGTGGGCGGACGCGCGGGCGCGCTTGCGCTGCGCGTCCATGTGTTCCTTGAAGCCGGCGATGTCAGCCTCGATGCCCGATTCCTTCGCGATCTCTTGGGTCATCTCGACCGGAAAGCCGTAGGTGTCCCACAGTCTGAAGATGATCTCCCCGGCGAGAGTCTTGCTCTTGCCGAGCTCGTCCATAAGGATCGAGTAGCCGTTCTGGAAGGCCGCATGGAAGCGCTCCTCCTCCAGCTTGAGGACGGTCTGCACGAACTCCGCGTGGCGGCGGAGCTCCGGATACGCCTCGCCCATCTTGTCGGTCACGACAGTCGCTATCTGGCCGAGGAACGGGTCCTGCAGGCCGAGCTGTCTGCCGTGGCGGATGGCGCGGCGGATGATGCGGCGGAGGACGTATCCCCTGCCCTCGTTGCCAGGCACGACGCCGTCCGCAATCAGGAACGCCGCGCTGCGGCCGTGCTCCGCGACGACGCGGATGGCGTACTGCGTCTTGTCGCTCTCGCCGTACTCCTTGCCGGTGATCTGCTCAACCTTCGCGATGATCGGCAGGTACAGGTCAGTCTCGTAGATGTTCTTGACGCCCTGGAGGATGATGGCGAGGCGCTCCAGGCCCATGCCGGTATCCACGCTGGGCGCGGGAAGCGGCGTTCTGTGGCCGTCCAGGTGGTGGTAGAACTGCATGAATACGAGGTTCCATATCTCCAGGAACCTGCCGCACTTGCCTCCGGTCTTCGCGTCCCTGTTCTCGCAGTTGGGGCCGCAGCTCTCCAGCAGGCAGCCTTTGTCCGGGCCGAAGTCGTAGTGCAGCTCCGCACAGGGACCGCAGGGCCCCTCGTTGCCGGCCGGGCCCCACCAGTTGGAGGCATCGCCGAACTTGAAGATGCGGTTGGTTGGTATACCGGCCTTTTGCCAGAGCCTGACAGCCTCGTCGTCGCTGTTGTGCGCCGTCGCGGCGAACTTCTCCTTCGGCAGTCCCATGACTTTGTCCAGGCACTCGATGGCGAAGGTTATCGCACCCTCCTTGAAGTAGTCGCCGATGCTGAAGTTGCCAAGCATCTCGAACAGCGTCAGGTGCGTGTTGTCGCCGACCTCTTCGATATCGGTCGTGCGGAACGACTTCTGGACTGACGTGAGGCGCCTGTTGGGCGGGACGGCCTCGCCGGCGAAGTAGGGCTTGAACTGCACCATGCCGGCGGAGGTGAGAAGGAGCGTCGGGTCGCCGACGGGGATCAGGGAGGAGCTGGCCACGCGCAGGTGGCCATTGGACTCGAAAAATCGAAGGAAGTTCTCTCGTATCTGGCTGCTTTGCATCGGAGGCGCTCTTTCTGGTCGGTTGGACTGAAGTAAATATTGTAACGCATATCGTAATGTGGCGGCGTTGAATGTGGGATATAATGCCCGGTAGGATTGGGGCAGTGTCCATCCGTATTCTGAAAGGCGCCTCATTTTGACCCAACCTTCCGCGCAACCGGCCCCTGGAGGGCCGAGCCGCACTCAGATGCCGCGAACTGTCTGGTCGTGGGCGATACTCGCAGCCAGCCTGGCGCTGGCGCTGGCGGTCTATTACGGCGTGCTGGGGAGCGGGCTGATCAACGTCATCGCCCGGTGGACGGCGGAGTGGACCAGCGTCGGATTGAACTTGTTCGGCACCGAGACGTTGGTGCGCGGAACGATACTCGCTTCCGGCACGTTCGCCGTAAACGTCGTCGCCGAGTGCACGTCAGTAGGGCCGCTGATCCTGTACCTGGGCGCGGTGATCGCGTTCCCGGCGACCGTGAAGGCAAAGCTGATCGGCGCTGCGCTTGGCGTGGCGGTGCTCACCTGCATAAACGTGTTCCGCATCATGACCCTGTTCTGGATCGGCGACGCGTATCCGGAATACCTGAACATAGCTCACCTGCTTGTCTGGCAGACGGCGATTATCCTCCTGGCGATCGTACTCTGGCTCGTATGGGTAGAGAAGCTCGTTGGCACTAGGAACAGGTAAGCTCCTATCGTTCACGGTCAGGGCGCTGGTGCTGCTGCTGCTTGCGCCGATGCTCTGGCTGACCGTCGCCGCGCGTTATAACAAGGCATTCGTGGCTGTTGCGGACGCCGTTGTTCAGGGCCAAACGGCGCTCAAGGCGCTCGGGAGCCACATCAGCATCACCCACCCCCGAATGGCCGAGCCGGTGTCCCTGGACTCGTTCACGCTCCACTTCGGACTTATTCTCCTCACCGTTCTTGTGCTGGCGGCAGTCGGCATCCCAACACTTCAGCGCGTGGCCTGGCTGGCCGGCATGTGGGCGGGCATGTTCGTGCTTCACGTGCTCGGCGTTGCGGCGCTGGCGATGGCAATTGGGTGGTCTGCCGGCTCCGGCGGCGCGGGCGACCTCATCTTCCGATTGTTTGCGGTATTCTGGGGTCTGGTGCCTGCGGTAATCGGCGGCTTGTGGGCGTTCCTGTACTGGATACCGAGGGCAAGCCGACCTGCAAGCACCGCAGAGATGAAGGCCGCCAAGGCGGAGCCGACGTAGATGGCACGTCATCCCCGGGTACTATTTCGGCGCGGACGCAGCCACGTCAACGATAACCCTGTCCCACGAGCACACGGTATACTGCTGGACGACGTACGACAAGGCGGAGCAGATGCTCCACTGGGACAGCGACGTTACCGCGCTATGGGAGGTCAATGAGCGGCTGTTGACGCGGGACCTGCCAAGGGCGGTTTGAGGGAGGCGACCTCTCTCTCCCCGGCCATCTCTCTCCGACTTCAGAGAGAGAGGGGGTAAATCCCTGGGGCTTCGCCCCAGACCCCTTTGAGGGCTTCGCCCTGATCAGCCTGCGGCGGACCCGTAGATCGGAGTGCCACCAACTCCCACCAGGCGCGCCTCTTGATGTACTATATCCTCCATTTACTATCCCAGGAGCTTGTTAATGATTAGTGAGAGAGCGCGGAAGCTTGACTTCTCGTCTTACCTCGTGGACACGCACTCGGACGCGCTCGCGTGGCCTACCCGGCACCAGGTGGATATCGGCGTGCGGCAGGACGGCAAGACGCAGCAGGACCTCCCTCGGATGCGCGAAGGGAACATGAACATCCAGTTCTTCGCCGCGTTCCCGGCGCCGCAGTGGATAGAGAAGAAGATGGTCATCCAGACCGTGCTGCGGTACTTCGATTCGTTCTACACGCTGTGCAGGAACTACCCGGACCAGATAGAGCAGGCGCGCACCGTGGCGGATGCAAAGCGCATCGTGGCCTCCGGAAGGATCGCGGGGATACTGTGCATCGAGGGCGGCCACGCGATAGAGGACGACCTGGCGGTGCTGCGGATGTACTACGAGCTGGGCGCGCGGTACATGACGCTCACCTGGAACAACAGCAACAACTGGGCGGACGGCGTGCTGGCGGAGCCGAAGCACAACGGATTGACGGACTTCGGCCGCGAGGTGGTGCGGGAGATGAACCGCCTTGGGATGATCGTCGATATCTCGCACGTCGCGCCGAAGACGTTCTGGGACGCCATCGAGACGACGTCGAAACCGGTGATCGCGTCCCACTCCTCCTGCAAGGCAATCTGCGGCGCGCCGAGGAATATGGACGATAACCAGCTACGCGCGGTGAAGCAGAACGGCGGCGTGGTGGGCGTGAACTTCGAGAGGACGTTTGTGAGCGAGCGCTACAGGCTGGCGAAGCTGCCCCTGGACGAGCAGCGCACGGCAGCGCTGAAGGCGGCTGAGCAGGCGAACGGCGGCAAGGGCGAGGCGTTCGAGGCCGCCAAGAAGAAAATCAACGAGGAGTACAAGTCGAAGACAGAGGAGCTGCAGCCGCCCCACTGGAAGGAGATCGTGGACCACATCGACCACATGGTGGAGGTGATGGGCGTGGACCACGTGGGCATCGGCTCCGACTTCGACGGCGCGGACATGCCGGAGGGCATGGAGGACTGCTCGAAGATGCCGCTCCTCACCCAGGAGATGCTGGACCGCGGCTACTCCGAGGGGGATGTCAAGAAGATACTCGGCGAGAACACGCTGAGGGTGATGACGCAGGTCTTTGGGGGATAAGAGCCGTCAGTCCGCTCAGTTCTCTGTAGCCTGCGCGATTCATCGCGCCTGTCTTGCTCTCCGGTGATGCCTGTATATGACCCGGGCCCCGATGAATCGCGCGGGCTACATCGGAAACAACACGCCGCGGGTGACGACGCAGGCCTCTGGCGTGCAGACGGGCGCACTCAGCGAACGAATAGCCCTGCAATCTCCGCTAACTCCCCAAGCGAGTGTTCATTTGAGTAAAGTACAACTTGGGTGCCGGCTTGCCACCAGGCAATCACGCTTGGGGTTTGCACCTCCCCATAGCGGCGGGTGACCGATACGCCGGCATCCTTGCCACGCCCAATGTAGTCGCCAATGTCAGCAGGGGCAAAACCAGAATGCATCAGCCTCTCTAAGCGATCGCCGTCCGGCGGCTCGATATCCCCTTGAACGCTCGCAGTAATGCCGTTTCGAAATACGATCCAGACCCGATTGAATTCCGAAGCCTTGTCTACCTGCGGCACCCAAATGGCCGATGCTTCCCACTCTGCTGACGGCACTGAGGGTAGCGGAATCACGAACTGCACTCTTTGCTGTGCCAATGAAATGGATTCGACCCTTTCCGCAAATGGAAATGGCGTACCGTCAGTCAGCAGTTGACCATTATCTGAGCCCGCCCAAATTGTTAGGCCCGCGTATCTGACAACGCCCAGAAGGAGCAATAACAGTCCTCCGACAAGAACGGCCTGCCTGATTCTTTGTGCGTTGAGCACCATGTGGGCGCTTCCAGTTGGAGAAGTGGCGACACGGGAAGGCGGGTGATCTCCACTTTGCATTGTACATCAGGTTCACTCGCGCCTGGGCAGGGCGGAACCTAGAGCCCTAGCGCGGTCATAGCGCCGCGCGCTTTGTGGAGGGTCTCCTCGTACTCGGCCTGCGGGTCGGAGTCTGCGACGATGCCGCCGCCGACGTGGAAGCAAGCGCGCTGGTCCTTGACCAGGATGGTGCGGATGGGGATGGAGAGGTGCATTGCGCCGCCGTAGCCGATGTAGCCTATTGCGCCGCAGTACACGCTGCGCTCCACCGGCTCAAGCTCGTCGATTATCTGCATGGCGCGTATCTTGGGCGCGCCGGTGACAGACCCGCCGGGGAAGGCGGCCTGGACCAGGTCCAGCGCGCCCTTGCCGGGCCGGAGGCGGCCCCTCACCTGCGAGACCATTTGATAGACGGTGGAGTACGCCTCCACGGTGAACAGCATCGGCGCCTCGATGGAGCCGGGGACGCAGACGCGGCCAAGGTCATTGCGGAGCAGGTCGACGATCATGACGTTTTCTGCGCGATCCTTCTCGCTCGCCCTGAGCTCTGCAAGCAGTCGCGCGTCTTCCTCGGGCGTGGCCCCGCGCGGTCGCGTGCCCTTCATCGGCCTTGTGAGAACCGTATCCCCCTCCACTTTCAGGAACTGTTCCGGCGAGGAGCTGACGACCGCGACTTCCGGAAAGCCCAGGTAGGCTGAGAACGGCGCGGGGCTGGCCTCGCGGAGCCGCATGTAGAGGTCCCACGGGTGGCAGCGGAGGTAGGTCTCGAAGCGCTGCGACAGGTTCACCTGGTAAACGTCGCCGGCCCTGATGTAGTCCTTCACCCTTCGCACTGCGCGAATGTAGGCGTCGCGGGTGAAGTTTGAGCGCAGGTTGCGCGCGGGCAGGAAGTCCGACGGCGTTGGGCGCGAAACCCGGGACCGCTCCACTGAGCGGCGCAGCCAAGCAAGTCCCTCGCCGGATTCCTGGTCGTTTCCGGCTGTGCCGGGGCTCGCGAAGAGCCACGTCTCGCCATTGAGATGGTCGATGGCGACCACCCAGTCGTAGAACCCCAGGTACATCTCAGGGAGGCCGAGATCGTCGTCTGCGTCCGATGGCAGGCGCTCGATCTGCCTACCGAGCTCGTAGGCGAAGTAGCCCATCGCACCGCCCTGGAACGGAGGTGCGTCCGGCACGCGCGAATACTGCGCGGCGTCAAGGAGCCGTCGCAGCGCGTCGAAGGGACGCGCGCGCACCTTCGTTACCGCATCGCCGGCCTCCAGCTCCACCGCCTGCCCCTTTGTGCGGAGCACGCGGGACGGCCCGGCGGCGACGTATGAGTACCGCCCCAGCAGGGGTGAGTGCAACGAGCTATCGAGCAGGACGGGATACGGAAGGTGCTTTACCTGGTCAAAGACGGCAACCGGGTCCGCGGCGAAGCCCAGCTTCTCGTAGAGCGGCGCGGGATGCTGGCTTGAGGTAGGAATCGGTGGCTCTCTACGGGCGTGCATGGGGGTTTTTCGTGCCAGTCGATTATACTGTATAGTGTGATGGCGAAAACAGGGTGCTGGGTGTTAGGTGCTAGGTGCTGGGTTCGATCCGAGACCAGCACCCAGAACCCAGAACCTAACACCCCTACCGAGGTTTCCGATGCGGCGATTACAGAATAGACCGCACCTGCTTGAGGTGGCTTATGACGCCACCGAGAAGGCGCTGCAGCCCTTCAAGAAGGTGCTGAAGCCCGGCGGCAAGATGGAGAAGGTCTTCGTCAAGGGCGAGAAGCTCACGAAGGGGATGATCTTCGATTGCCGCATGTGCGGCGATTGCGTCCTCCACAGCACGGGCATGACATGCCCGCAGACGTGCCCAAAGACCCTCCGCAACGGGCCGTGCGGGGGCGTGCGCCCCAACGGCCACTGCGAGGTGAAGCCGGAGATGATGTGCGTGTGGGTGCAGGCGTGGGGCCGCTCGCAAAAGATGCCGGAGTACGGCAAGCAGATCCTCACGATCATGACCCCGGTCAGCAAGAACTTGGCAGGTACATCAGCGTGGATCAACGACCTGAACAGCGACAAGGTGAAAAAGGTCCCAACGGGGTGGTCGGAGGAATGAAGTCCGGCTCCCGGCTGGAGCGAGTGCTGCGCTCCGGCAGGTTCGCCGTCACCGCGGAGCTCAACCCGCCGGACAGCGCGGACCCCCAGGCCGTGTACGACCACGCGGTAGTCCTCTCCTCCGTTTGCGACGCGATCAACTGCACGGACGCTTCCGGTGCGAATGTCCACATGAGCAACGTGGGCGTCGCCGCGCTGCTCGCGCGCGCGGGATACGACCCGGTTGTGCAGTTCGCTTGCCGCGACAGGAACCGCATATCCCTCCAGGGCGATGTGCTGGGCGCGGCGGCGCTGGGCGTGAAAAACGTGATGTGCCTCACCGGCGACGGGGTGCAGGCGGGGGACCAGCCGGAGGCGAAACCCGTATTCGATCTGGACTCCATCACGCTCATCCGCACCGTGAAGACGATGCGAGACAAGGGCCGCTTCCTCAGCGGCCGACCGATAGAGTCCCCGCCAAAGGTGTTCATCGGCGGGGCCGAGAACCCCTTCGCGCCGCCGTACGACTTCCGTCCGCTCCGCGTCCAGAAGAAGGTGCAGGCGGGAGTGGACTTCATACAGACGCAGTACTGCTACGACATGCCCCGGCTGCGGGAGTTCATGAAGCAGGTATGCGACATGGGGCTGGACAAGAAGGTGTTTATCCTCATCGGCGTGGGACCTCTGCGGTCGCCCGGCGCGGCGGAGTGGATGCGGACAAACGTGCCCGGCATCGTCATCCCGGACGCAATTATCGAGCGGCTCAACGGCGTGGAGAAGAAGAAGCAGCGCACCGAGGGCAAGAAGGTCTGCATCGAGATTATCCAGGAAGTTAAGGAGATCGCGGGCGTCAGCGGCGTCCATGTGATGGCGTACAAGCAGGAAGAGCTGGTTGCGGAGATTGTGGAGCAGGCGGGACTGCTGCCCAGGTACTGGAGCCGAGAGCCGGAGACGGCGTCCAACGGTCACGTGGCGTCGAGGAACTAGTCGGCAGCATTACAATCGAAAAGGGCGTCCGCGGCGGACGCCCTGTCCTTTTTCAGCATAGTCCTCGAATTCCAAACGCTAGAACGCGGGGCTAGGCCTTTCCGATGCGGAACACCGTTCGCCCGCAGTGCGAGCACTTGCCGCGGGTGGCCGGCCTGCCGTTCTTCAGCGTGATCGACTCCGACTTCTTGATATCGCGATGGGCCCGGCACTTCAGACAATAGACCTGCATCGACAGTACCTCCGTATTATGATTTGAATCCAATAACGCCGATACGACCGATAAGTCGATAGCTTCATCCGGACCTGGGCCGGAACGGATGCCTAGGATTGTAAGGTATTATAAGCACCCAATCCAAGCTATTCAAGCCCCATGTCTAAAAGTCAATGAATTTGATTATAACTACGAATTTAGCTTTGGGCGTGTGTCAAGGGGCAGTGAATCTTTCAGTGTTTAGGGTGCAGTGATTTTGTCAGTACGGTTCGTTTCCATGGGTGGTCTGCAGCCGGCTTATGGGCGGTGGACTTAGCCGGATAGGGACTGAG
>VGZY01000073.1 GCA_016872355.1 SAR202 cluster bacterium
GACCTTTCTCATCCCCAATCTTCACTCGGTGAGCAGCCAAAACCCGAAGCGCAGGAGTCTCCCACCGGAATTCAACCGAAACCTCGGGCGAGAGGACTCAGTCCCTATCCGGCTAAGTCCACCGCCCGTAAGCCGGCTGCAGACCACCCATGGAAACGAACCGTACTGACAAAATCACTACACCCTGAACACTGACAGATTCACTGTCCCTTGACACGTGGGCTCGGGCACGGGGCTTCGGGACCGGCTTTCACCGTACCCTGTACCCCATACCCTATGCCCTGTCTCTCAAGGCTGCCTGTAAGCCGAGTTCTGGACCCTGGTTGTGCCGTGTGCCCCGGCTACCGGATGCGGGTCGAAACCAGCACCCAACACCTAACACCCAACACCCCCAAGGTGGCGACCATCTATCTAGGCCAGCCGTTGCCGACTGGCTCAAGCGGCCAACCCGGGGACGGGCCGGGTACCCTTTAGTCCCCCTATTAGGCCTTGCTCCGGATGGGGTTTGCCTGGCCCCCGATGTTACCACCGGGGCGGTGGGCTCTTACCCCACCTTTTCACCCTTGCCCCGACAAGTCGGGGCGGTATGTCTCTGTGGCACTTTCCGTCGGGTCGCCCCGCCCCGCCGTTAGCGGGCATCCTACCCAGGTGGAGCTCGGACTTTCCTCTCTCCTCGCGCCCGCAGGCGTTGCCGCCCGAAAGCACATGGACAGCGGCCGCCCAGCATCCTTGACCTATGTATTTTACCCTATACGCATCCTCGGCGCCACTTCCGGCTTCACACCCTCATATTCAAGTCCTCAATAATTTCGTAATTCGTAATTCAAAATTCGTAATTCTCCTCCCCCCTACACCACCACCTCCACCGCGTCGTCCTTCACCACTACCTTCGCAACGTGCTCGGAGAGGAAACGTCGCTGCGACTCTACGTCCAGCTCCGACCAGCGCGACAGGGTCTCCTTTGCGTCCGAGGGCGCTCCGCCGGAGACGCCCCGCCGGGCGGCGTCCAGCTCCTTGATGTAGTCTGAGAGAGCGCCGGTGCCGATCTCACCCTTCGCCACGCGCTTCATCGCCCGTATGAAACCGCGCTCTGCGTTCTTCACGCGGGCGTCCCGGGCTGCCTGCGCCTCGCGCTCCTTGAGAACGCTCGCCTCCGGCTTGAACGTGCTGTTGAACGCCTTCGCCTCCAGGAGCAGCCGGAGCTGCACAAGGACGGCGCCCTCAAGCTGCTGCGCGCGCCAGGTGTGGTACTCGCACGTGCTCTGGTTATTGCGCGACTGGCACTGGTAGTAGCGGTACACGCTCTCCGCGCGCTTGCCGTCCTTGCGCTTCCAGCTCTGCCGCCTGGTCACTCCCATCATCGTGTTGCCGCAGTAGCCGCATTCCAGTATGCCGGCGAGCATGAAGGGCTCCGACTTCGCAACGCGGCCCACCGGGCGCCGCTCGCTCGTCTGGTCCAGCGCCGCCCGAAACGTATCGTGGGGGATAATCGCCTCGTGCACCTTTGGGCGACGTACGCCGTAGCGCGTATACGTGCCGGTATAGGTTGGGTTCTTCAGGATGGCACGCAGCGTGACCACGTTCCACTTGCCGCCACGGCGGGTAGGAATCTCCCGCTCATTTAGGTGCTGCGCAATGAGCCTGAGCCCAAGATTGTCTTTCGTGAACAGCTTGAAGATAAGCTGGACAACCTGGGCCTCTTTCTTGACCACCTCCAGGCTGCCATCAGGGCCGATGCGGTAGCCGTAGGGAGTCCTGCCGAGCGCCTGTCCCTGCATCGCACGGGCGCCCATGGACTCCTTCATCTTGCGGCTGCGCGTCTTCGATACGCCTTTGATGCCGAGGGTCTGGAACGCGTTCTGCACGGGCTCCGGGTACTCCTCGTCGTAGCACGCCACCGGGGAGCCCGTGTCCGCCAGCTCCGCGAGGGAGCGCGCAACGGTCTCCAGGTCCGGGCCAAGGTGCCGCGCGTCCGGCACAACCACCAGGAACTCACTACCAGACTGCCGTATGAACTCCATCAGCCTCCTGAACCCCGCCGCCGGCCACGCCGCCGTTCCCTCCTCTCCCTGTGGGAGAGGCCTTTGGCCGCTTTGGGCCAAAGGGTGAGGGCCAAGGCTGGCGGCTGTCGGCCCGGGAGCTGACGTCGTCCCAGCGACAGGTGAGGGTGCCGGCTGTTGTACCCCGTGCCCCGTTCCCTGTACCCCATACCCCACCCGGACCCCCCCATCCGGCGTGATCGCATACACCTTGGGCGGCTTCACTCTGGCCGAACGTTGACTGCCCGTTTGCCACCCACTCGCCTCCCAGCGTCCAACATCCGGCGGCGGGGGCGGCTCCTGGGGCTCTTCCTTTGGTTTCTCAGGCTCCAGCAGCATGAACGCCTGGTGCATGTTAAGCCTGCAAAAGTCCGTGAAGGCCTTCCGCACCGCCTCCACGGTCAGCTCGGGGTCCACCGCCGGACTGAAGTAGCCTATGGCCCTCATGCGATGTAAAGGATCCTCTTGCAGCTGTTGCACTGGAAAAGTCCGTCGGCAGCCTTCGCCTTTTGCGTTTCGCTGGTGGACAGCGTGATACGACACCCCCCACACATGTTGCCGCGCTCCAGCTTCGCCACGGCAACGCCGCCTTTGGCCTTGCGAACGGTGTCGTACGTGTACAGCCACCGCGGCGGCACAGGCTCCGTTAACGTCTCCCTCTGGGACTTGAGGGCAGAAAGGTCGGCGGACTGTCGCTTCTCGCTCTCAGCCAGGGTGACCTTGTGCGCCTTGCGCTCCGCCTCGACCTTGCCCAGCGCCTCCTCAGCCTCGCGCAGCGCCTCCTGCGTGTCTTCCACGTCGAGCATCAGCTCCAGCAGGGCCTCCTCCTCCCGGATTATCTCGTGCTGCACGCCGTCTCGCTCTCCCTGCGTGGCGGTCATCTCTTTGACGTTCTTGATGGCGCCGCCGTAGAGCCGCTCGTCCAGCTTGTTAAGCCTGCCCTTCAGCTCGGCGACGTCGCGCTCCTTGGCGCTCCGCTTCACCGCCGTGTCCCTCTGCCTGGCCTTGAGCGTCGCCGATTTCTGGCGTGCTGCCGTTACCGCGGACTCGTCCGCAAGCCTCGCGCGCGTCCCGGAGAGCGCCTTTTCGAGCGCGTCTATCTTTAGATCAAGCTCCTGAAGCTCGAAAAGCTGCCTTATGTCCGCCATAGCACCAGCCTGCGTTGGGTAGATAGGTGTCATTGTAAGCTACACACCGGTCAACCGCCATCCACAGGTGCTTTTCGACGCATGCCGCTCTTCTCTCTCTTCGATTACTGACATGTCCAAATCTATGTACTTCTCGAAATATTGGTCCATAATATTGGGATTGGAATCGAACGGCAAATAGATTGGAGTCGCGAATGACGCCCATGCGCCCCAAGACCAAGATCGTGTGCACTCTCGGCCCGTCCACCGCGTCGGAAGATACCCTGCGAACGATGGTCCAGGCCGGCATGAGCATCGCCCGGCTGAACTTTTCCCACGGCGCCCTGGAAGAGCACAAGGCCGCCGTTAACATGGTCCGGAAGGTCTCGGACGCCCTCGGCATACCCGTCGGCATCATGGTGGACGTCCCGGGCGCCAAGTACCGCACCGGCCCGCTGGGCACAGGCGTCGTGAACCTCAAAGACGGCGAGCGCTTCACGCTCACCAGCAGGGACATCATCGGCAACCAGGAGATCGTCGCAGTCGCGCCGCCGGGCATCCACCGCGACGCCACCGTCGGCCACCCGATCATGCTGGACGACGGCTTCCTGGAGCTCAAGACGATCGCGATCAACGACCAGGACGTGGAGTGCGCGGTTGTCCGCGGCGGCCGCCTGACGGAGCGTCGCGGCGTCGCCACTCCCGGGCGGGCGCCGTCGCAGCCGTTCCCCAGCGAGCAGGCGATGCGGGCGATGGAGTTTGCCGCGGCGGAAAAGGTGGACTTTGTCGCGCTCTCGATGGTGACGCGGAACACGCACGTCTTCCGCGCCCGGGAAATACTTGAGAGCAAGGGCATGAAGCCCTTCATCATCTCCAAGATCGAGAGAGCGGACGCCATCGACCGGCTGGACAGCATCCTGGAGGCGAGCGACGGCATCATGGTGGCGCGCGGCGACATGGGCGTCGAAGTGAGGCTGGCGCAGGTTCCGGTCATCCAGAAGAAGCTCATCAGCAAGAGCAACGAGTACGGCAAGCCGGTCATCACGGCGACGCAGATGCTGGAGTCGATGGTCCGCTCGCCGGTGCCCACCCGCGCCGAGGTTACGGACGTGGCCAACGCGATCTACGACGGCACGGACGCAATCATGCTCTCCGGCGAGACCTCCGTTGGCCAATACCCGGTGCAGGCGGTGAAGGTGATGGCGGAGGTGGCGCTGGAAGCGGAGGCCGCCCTGCCCTACGACCGCATCCTGGTTGAGAAGCGCGCCCACATCGTCGGAAGGGTGGACGACGCCATCGCGTACGATGCTGTCCGGACGGCGTCGCAGATAAATGCGGGCCTCATCGTCGCCTTCACGGAGTCCGGCAGCACCGCCGGCCGCGTCTCCCGCTATCGCCCCCGCCAGCACATCCTCGCGCTGACGCCCAGCCCGGAAGGCCGCCGCCGCCTCACACTGCGATGGGGCGTCACGCCCGTAATGGTGGAAAGGATCGATTCCGTCGACGACTTCTTCGAGGTCGGCGACCAGGCCGCCACCAAGTTCGCGGACCTCCCCGCGGGCACGCAGATAGTGCTCGTCGCTGGCCTCCCAATCGGCGTCCCCGGCGGCACCAACCTCCTTCGCGTACTCTCCACCAGCGGCAAGAAGGTAGATTCCGGCTTCTTCAAAGTAGCCGGCAAACAACCTGCAAGCAAAGGGTAGTGAGAGCAGCCATCCAGCCCAGGAGCATCGGTTATGCCCGTGTTCCCCAGGCGGCCGGCATTCCGGGAATTCCCTTTCTGAGGCACGCACTGACAGTGGTCTCCACGTCTCAAGGCCCAACGGGCCGGAATGGTTCAGCCCAGGGAGGAGCCCCGAGGGCTCTGCGGAGTGGGCGCAGCCCTGGGTAAGGGCGCGCGAATTTCCAAGCCCTGAAAGGGCGTGATGGTCCGACGAGGCCGCGACCCGTGCCGCAATCGTTGTCTCGTGTCCTCGTCCACCTCTTATTCACCACAAAAGACCGCGCGCCACTCTTGAAAGCCGAGGTGCGGGCGGAGTTGCACCCCTATCTGACCACAATCCTGAGAGACAACAATTGCCCTCCCCTGAACGTCGTCGGCCCGGAAGACCATGTGCACCTCTTTTTCGGCCTTTCGAGGACCCGGTCAATCGCCGAGGTTGTCGAGGCCGTCAAGACCAGCTCTTCGAAGTGGCTAAAGTCGAAGGGGCCGGATCTCGCCGCCTTCAGATGGCAAGGCGGATACGGGGCATTTTCGGTGAGCGAGTCGGGAGCGCAGGCGGTTGTGAAATACATCTATAACCGGGTGGAGCACCACAAGAAGCAGAGTTTTCAGGACGAGTTTCGGCTGCTCCTGGAACGGTACAAGGTTGAGTATGACGAGCGGTATGTGTGGGATTAAGGGCGGGCCGAAGACCATCACGGCCTTTCAGGCCTTGGGGAAATATTCGATCCGATACCCAGGGCTACGCCCCTTCGCAGAGCCCTCGGGGCTCCTCCCTGGGCTGAGCCATTCCACCCCGTTGGGGCTTGAAGCCGGGAGAGGCGAGAAAACTATCGGACCCTGTGGGCGATTGGAATGCCAACCGCCCACAGGACCCGATCTTGTTAGTGGCGCTTACCGGGGCGGGTGAGGTTACTAGCTCCGGCGCTGGACGACGTAGTTGACGAGCTCCTTGAGGGAGGCGAGCGCGGGGATGTTGTCCAGCGCGGCGAGGTTGGCGAGGGCGCTGTCGCAGTACTGCTCGGCGACGGCGTAGGAGTCGCGCATGACGGATGAGGACTGGATAGCGGCGACGGCCTTCTTGAGGCTCTCTGAATCTTCGGGGTTCTTGAAGTAGTCTACGAGGGGGTTGTCGACGGAGTTTCGCTCGATGTACATGATCGCCGGCAGGGTCATTATGCCCTGCGAAAGGTCATTTCCGACGGGCTTGCCGATCTCGTCCGGGTTACCCTCGAAGTCCAGGATGTCGTCGATGATCTGGAACGCCATCCCAAGGCTGTAGCCGTAGTGGCGGAGCGCATCGACGACGCTCTCCGGCGCGCCGCTCAACACCGCGCCGGACTCGCTCGCCGTAGTGAAGAGGGACGCGGTCTTGTTGTAAATGCGCTTCTCGTACTGCTCCCGCGTCTGAGCCCAGTCGTACGTCGCCACCATCTCGTGCAGCTCGCCGCTCGAGAGCTCCATGATCGTCTCGGAGAAGCGGCGGATCACGCGCACGTTTTCCGTATCGCAAACGAACGTGGCGGACGTGGCGAAGACGTAGTCGCCGAGCAGGACCGCGGCGTTCCGGCCCCACATCTTGCTGACGGTGACCTTCCCACGCCGGATATCCGAGTTGTCCACCGTGTCGTCGTGAATAAGCGTCGCGATATGCAGCAGCTCCACCGCCGCGGCCATCGTCTCGGCCTTCTTGCCGTCGTTGGGATGGAACTGGGAGCATAGCAGCGTTATAGCGGGACGAACACGCTTGCCCTTGGTCTCCAGCACATGGTCCAGGAGCTCGGCGAGGAATGGAGACTGGTTTTCGCACAGCGAGTGGAGGCGGCGCTTCACGCGCTCCAGGCCATCGCATACGGGCTCATACACGCTGTCCGCAAGGCCGACGCGGTCGCGCGCCTGGCGCGGCTCGTGGTAAGCCGACGCGTTAGCGTCGGCAAAGCGCTTTGACCTCTCAAACGAAGGAACGGACTGCACGCCCTGTGGACTCCCTGGACCGACCGAATTCGACACCTGAGGACCCTTCGAACTACAGTTTGTGCTTTTTGTCACAAACTTTCAAGCATTTACCAACGACCGCCATCCCGCCCTTCTCTCCCTAACTCATAACTCACTACTCTCAAGTCTCAACGCACTACTAGCCCGCCAGCTTCTGGTTCTCCTGCTCAATCACCGCCTCGTCCAGCTTGACGAACAAAGGCTGCGGCTCCTTGAGCTCCTGGCCCGGCCTGAGGAGGTCCGGCTTCCAGTGCCACCCGGCGTCCTTGATGCTTCCATCGAAGCCAAGCATCGCATGCAGCTTCTCGGACGTGAACGGCAGGTACGGGTAGAGTGAGACCTTGAGAGCGTTCACCACCGTGAGGGCCACCCAGAGCGTCGTTGCAGTGGCGTCGCGGTCCGTCTTGATCGACTTCCACGGCGCCTTGCTGTCGATGTACTTGTTCGCCGATTGGGCTAGCGCCATCGCCGCGCCGAGGCCCGCGCGGAAGAGGCATGCCTCAAGCTGCGCGCCAACTTCCTTGAAACGGCGGTCCGCCTCCTCCAGCAAGTCGGTCGACTGCTGGTCGAGCGCAACCGGCTGCGGCACCTTCTTGTCAAAGTTGCGGTAGGCGATCGTCGCCACCCTGTGGACAAGGTTACCGTACGTCGCCACCAGCTCGTCATTGTTGCGGCGAACGTACTCGCGCCAGTTGAAATCGGCGTCGCTCGTCTCCGGCATATTCGCTGAAATAACGTACCTGAGCGGGTCGGGCGCGAAGCGGTTCAGGTAGTCGGGCAGCCACACGGCCCACGCCCGGCTCTTGCTCTGCTTGCGTCCCTCCAGGATCAGGTACTCGTTGGCGACGACGTCATAAGGCAGGTTAAGGTCGCCGTACCCCATCAGCATCGCCGGCCATATAACCGTGTGGAAGGGGATGTTGTCCTTCCCCATGAAGTAGTAGGCCCTGCACTCTTTCTGCCAGAAGTCTCGCCACTTGGACGGGTTGCCCCCGCGCTTGGCCCACTCAACAGATGCGGATAGGTACCCGATTACGGCCTCAAACCATACGTAGAGCCTCTTGCCGTCATACCCGTCCACCGGGATCGGCACGCCCCAGGACAGGTCGCGGGTGATGGCCCGGTCATGCAGCCCGCCCTCGACAAATGACACGGAAAAATTACGTACGTTCGCGCGCCAGTGTCCCTGCTCCCGTATCCACTCCGCCAGCTTGTCCTGGAACGCGCCGAGCCTCAGAAAAAAGTGCTCGGTCTCCTTAATGATGGGGCGGGCGCCGCAGAGGCGGCACCTCATGTTGACAAGCTCCTGCGGGTCCAGGGTGCGGCCGCAGTTGTCGCACTGGTCGCCGCGCGCGCCGTCGTAGCCACAGTGAGGGCACTTGCCCTCCACGTAGCGGTCCGCCAGGAAGCGCTGGTCCTTCTCGCAATAAGGCTGGTTCATCGTCCCCTTGACGATGTAGCCCTTCTTGAGGAGCTTCTTGAACATGTCCTGGGCCACGCGCTCGTGGTTTTTGGTGTGCGTGGATGTGTAAAGGTCGAAGGAGATACCGAGCCGCTTCCAGACGTCCAGAAACTCGGCGTGGTACTTGTTGAAGATGTCTTCCGGTGCTATACGCTGCTTCTCCGCCTCGATCACCACGGGCGTGCCGTGTGAGTCGCTGCCGGAGACCATCAGGACTTCATTGCCCTTGAGGCGGTGGTAGCGGGCAAAGATGTCCGCCGGGATGTAGCACCCCGCCGCGTGGCCGATGTGGAGAGAGCCGTTCGCATACGGCCATGCGACAGCTACAAGAATTCGCTCAGCCATGACCTTCTCAGATGTGAAATATTAGCTTGCATGGTAACACATGAGGGCAATTGGAAGTTAGCTGGCGGCGGTTGGCCGGGACGAGGCGAAGTGGTCAGGCGTCAGGCTTGCCTTCGACCCACAGTTTGTAAACATCGTTCTTTGGAACGCCGGTAATTGCCGAGACTTCGGCCACGGCGTCTTTCGACCGAGCGCCCGCCGCTCGCTTCTCTTCAATCAAGCGCTGCGCCTGCCGCAAGGCGTCTGCGGCAGTGTCGGCTGCCACGGCTGCACCTTCGACCACGATCGTGAACTCGCCTCGCGGCTCTTCGAAGTGCGCCACGGCCTCTGAGACGGTCCCGCGAAAGACCTCCTCATGCAGCTTCGTAAGCTCGCGACCGGCGGCGATGCGGCGGTCGCCGAGAGTGTCAAGGATGTCCTGGAGCGCGCCTTTCATTCGGTGCGGGGTCTCGAAAGCCACGATGGCCCTGCGCTCGGAGGAGAGGGACAACAAGAGGGCCCGCCGGTCCGAGTCCTTGCGGGGAAGGAAGCCGACGTAGACGAACTGCTCGACCGGAAGGCCGGAGACGGCGATGGCGGTGGTGACGGCGGACGGACCCGGGACAGGGACGACGTTCGCGCCCGCCCGGACGGCCGCGGCCACCAGGTCCGCGCCTGGGTCGTTTATGCCTGGCATCCCAGCGTCGGAGACGAGAGCTACGTCTTTGCTTCGCAGATGGTCAACGATCTGAGAGGCCTTCGCCTCAGCGCTGTGCTCGTGGAAACTGGTGAGGGGTGTCGAGATGCCGTACCGGTCCAGGAGCCGTCGTGTGACGCGCGTATCCTCCGCGGCGATCAGGCCCACCTCCCGCAGCACCCTCACCGCCCGGCAGGTGACATCTTCCAGGTTGCCGATGGGCGTGCCGACGATGTAGAGCGTATGCATAGTGAGATCGTCCGCAGGTTACGTTGGTCCGGGCGACGGCCGGCAAGGAGGTCCCGCAGCGGGCGCACGGCGGCGCCCGCTGCGGATTTTCGTTAGCTAGCTGGTAACTCTTTCCGGAAGACTCGATTGCCCTGGCGCTGCCACTTCGACCGGAGCACCTCGCTGGAGTCCAGGAGCCCCTGCAGCGTTTTGAACTGCGATTCGCTGAGCTTCGGAACACCCAGAACGGCTGCGGCCAGGTTCGCAGCGGCCGCGCCCATGATGCCTTTTCCTGGGGCGGGCGCCCGTTGAGACCACGCGGCGTCTATTTGCGCCACGGGGTCGCCCGTGGAGGCCGGCGTGACGAGGAGCCGGCCCTGGGACTCTTCAACCGGACCCGACTGGGACGCCGCCGGGGCCGGCGAATGGACTGCGCGAGTCTCTTCCGCGGCCGCCGTGGGCGGCTCCGGCGTGAAGATGAGCTCCGCCGGCGGCAAAGTGGGCTCCGGCTCCACTCGGAGCGGCTCCTGCACGGACGGCTGCGGCAGGTCGTGTCGGCCGTCTTGTGGCGGCTGCTGCTCCTGTTGCCTGCGCTCGTGGCGGCTGATGTTTTTCGCGGTCTCCTCCGGAGGGATCGCCTTTATTCGCGGAGCCTGAGGGCGCTGGTTAGAGACGCGCGCCGGCTGGGCCTGCGGTTGCGTCGCCTGTGGCGGAGCAGGCTGGGTGGGAGTGGCCGCGGGCTCTTGCTGCCGCCTGCCGCCCTCTCCCTGCTGGAAGAATGGCTGGCCGGACCGCCGGACCTCGTCCGGCCTGAAGGCCAGCTGCTGGTCGCCTCTCCGGAAGCCGCGCTCTCGGCGTGACCCGTGACGGTCGCGGTAGCCGGGTCGGCTGCCCTCGATCCTCGGGGCACCCTGCTGGAGCGCAGGGGGCTGGGCATCGTCGTCCAAGGGAGGCTCCGCCTGTGGAGGCTGCGGTTGCGCATGCTGTTGCGGCTGCGGCGGCGCGTGGTGCTGTTGCTGGGGCGCCGGCGCCTGGTACTGCTTGTGCGGCTGCCCAGCATCCGCAGAACCGAGCTCGACTGTGAGATCGCCGCGGCCCTGAGGCCTGGTCACCTTGATGCCGGGGGCGTTCTCCAGGTACCGCGTGAAGGTGGAATATCCCTGGACGCGGAAGTCGAAGCTGGGATCGAGCCGCATCAGTGTCTGGTGCAGCTTGCTGCCGCTTACCCTTCCCTGCTCGTCCATAGAAGACTTCACCGCACGAACAAGCAGGCTATCCGTGGACATCGGCCTCTCAGGAGACGTCTTGGAGACCTCCTGGGCCTTCTCGCTCTGGTCCAGGTAGAAGTACCGGTCGCAGGAGATGACAAGTGACCGGGATGCTGTGGCCTGGCGTCCCGCTCCGACAACGGTCTTGCCGGCTGACCTGAGCTTGCCGACCAGGGGGACAAAATCAGAGTCTGATGAAACGATAACGAAGGTATCTACCGGAGACAGGTAGAGGAGATCGACAGCATCGATGGCGAGGCGTATATCGCTGGAATTCTTGCCGGAGCCCGTTGTATGGAACAGGTGTATCGGCTCAATTCCCAATTCAAGGAGCTGGTCGCGCTTGCTTCGCGCGGTTGACCAGTCGGCGTATGCCCTCCTCACAATGACGCGCCCCATGTCCGACACCTGGTCGAACAACCATTGGATGGCGCCGAAACCTACGTTTTCGAAGTCGATGAGAACGGCAAGCTGCCGCTCTGAGTTCTGGGTGGCTACTACCATGAGGTTACACCCTGCCCTATCGAAATCATTTGATAAGCACTCCGTGCGTCATGAATGTTCCCCCTTGTGAGTGTGCGGTCGTTTGGCGGCCGTCTACAATTATATCCCGTCACCGTGGACTTACGGATTCCGCCGCGAAGGGGTGAGCAGCGAGTTCCGCAGGTCAAGCGTTTCCAGGCTAATCGCATGGCGCTGATGAATGTGGTGCACTATCGACAGGTCCAGGAAGCCTCGCAGCGCTTCGTCAAGGCTCTCTTTCGCAATGGGCAGGAGCGGCGCGAGCGCTGCCCAGCGGGCCACCTTGTGCGGCTCCAGCTTGTCGGCGAGGAAGACGACGCGCCCCACCACATCCATATTCCTGATGCCTGAGGTGTGCCACCGGACGGCCTGTATGACGCGCTCTTCCGTGATGCCCGCGTCAGAGAGCCACACGGCTGCGATGGGTCCGTGGAGAAGGATTGGGGATTTCTCCTCTACCTCGGAAATGTCCAGCCCCAGGCGTCGCGCCTCCAGAAGCAGGTCGCGGTCAGTCATGGCCCTCGCCAGGTCATGGGCAGCCGCGCTCAGGTCAACAAGGCCGGAGTCCACGCCGTGCGCCGCTGCAAGCTCACGAGCCAGCGCGCGGACCCGGTCTACATGCTCTTGCAGCCCCGCCGGCAGCAGCCCCAAGCGGTCCCGGACGGGACCCGGCAATTCTTGCGGCATTGCTATGCCATCATGCCCATCTGGCGGCCCGCCAGGATGTGAAGATGGAGGTGCGGCACCTGCTGCCCGGAGTTGGCGCCCTGGTTAATGACGAGCCGGTAGCCGGTCTTATCGATCCCCTGCTTCCTGGCCGTCTCCGCGGCGGCGCGGAACATCCCGCCAATCATCTCGTTTTCTTCGACCGTCAGTCCGGTCAGGTATGTGAAGTGCTTGTTAGGGATCACCAGCAGGTGCACCGGCGCCTTGGGAGCAATGTCTTTAATGATGAAACATTGCTCGTCCGTGTACACAATATCACTCTTGATCTCGCCGCTCTTGATCCTGCAGAAAATACAATCGTTAGCCATGTCTCACTCCAGCCGGCTGCTCAGCGCGGTGCGAGTAAAGAGTACTCTATCAAGATCCAGGGAATCATCGCCAGCGCGATAATCATCGAGACCTTGAAGGTGGACTTCACGCCGAACGCCACGCCCACTCCGACGACCATGCAACCCAGCATCCAGGCTATCGTGAGCGGGTAGGTGTACGGGCCGACAATGGGAAGGAGCTGGAACGCGCGCAGAATTGCGGGCGTCATGCCAAGCGCTGCGATCTTCATGAAGCTGAAGAAGTCCGTCCGCGACTCCCATCCCACCAGCAGCAGCGAGGCTATGAAATAGAGCGCGACGGCGAATACGAACCACCACACCGCCACCAGGAATGCGTTGAGCGGGAGGATTGCGAGGCCTTCGTACTCAGGTACGTGGCCGAGCGCCGTCGAGATGGAGGCCAGGACGACCACGATGATCGCCTGCCAGACACCGCGCTTTTCCTTGGCAATCTGGTCAAAGGCCTCGTCGTTAAGGAACAGCGCCCCCAGCATTCGCCAGTACGTGGAGCCCAGAAACTCTGACAAGTTATACCCGAGCCTTATCGCCCGATCGCCCTGGCGAATTCCTGTCACATAATATTAACGGGCATGTGCCGACGAGAAGCAAGATATGCCCGTTTCGCCGGCCGAACGGAACATGTTACTTGTTACGGTACTGCATGAGCTCGATGCGAACATCTTCAGGCGCCATTATGAACGCGATGCGCGGCCCATTGTTGGGTACATCTATCGGCCCTTCCATCACCTTTGCTCCAAGGCCAATCAGCCGCTTGATCTCGGCGTCCATATCATCCACCTTGATGCCGAAGTGCTCGATGCCGTAGTGAGCGCTGGCGTCGCCGCCGCCCATCTTTTCATTGGTGCGCGAGCCGGAGATGTTTATAATCGTACCGTTAACGGTCTCGCAGCGAATGAAACGGTCGCCCCACATTCGGGTAGCGTCGCTCAGGATTTTGAAGTTGAACGCCTTCACGTACCACTCGGCAGTCTTGCCCGGGTCCGTGGACTTGATGTGCACATGATCGAACTCGTACGCCATTGCGGGATTCCCCCCCCCCCTTGTTATCGACGTTGACAGTCCGAAACAAAGCCTATGGTAAAGCTCTGGGGCTGTCAAGGGAGTAGTACAGCGCCGGTTTCATCCCTTTACAGGCCATCCGAACCCGCGGACAATCTCTCTGAGCTCGTCCATTTCTGCCTTATTCAGCGGCTTGGAAGGGGGACGTGAGGAGCCTATCGGGTTTCCGAGAATCGCCAGGATGCCCTTCATGGTCCTGCCCTGCCCGCCGGACCGCACGGTGATTTTGCTGCCGAATTCGCGCAGCGGCCCCTGCACCTTCCGGTACAGCGCTTCGGCCTCGTCATACTTCTTCTGCTGCATAAGATCGTAGACCTTCAGATCGTGAGCAGGATAGGCCTCTACCGTTGTCTGGACAAAGCCATGCCCGCCGAGCCTGTGGCACCTCACCGGGTCCACCGTGTTGTCTACTACGTTGAAGCGGCCAACGAATTTGGCTATGTCTTCATACCGCTGCCCATCATGCGGGCTCCACTTGATCGCGACGACGTTCTTCAAGTCCGCCATCTTGAGGAATGTGTCCGTGTCAATACGCCCGCCTGACATCCAGTGAGTGTGGTAGACCATGATGCCGATGTCTATCGCATCCGCAAGGTCGCTGAAGTAGTCCAGGATGTCGCCCTGGCTGGGCATATTGAAGATGGGCGGGCACACCTGCAGCGCGACAGCCCCCATGTCCTGCGCGCGCCGCGCATCCTCGATCGTACGCTTGGTATCCTTGTAGTGCAGGCCGCACATGACCGTGGCTTTGCCCCCGGTGGCCTGCACCACCGTTCTCAGGAGATACGGCCACTCGTCGTCCCGGAGCATAGGCCCCTCTCCCGCTGCCGCGGCCACCTTGATTACTCCGCGCCCCTTGACGATCCCGCTCTCGACCCACCACTGGGCGAGGTCGTGCATCTTGCCGTAATCGACCTCGTAGTCTTCGTCGAACGGCGTCGCGACGGGCGCAACGGGACCGACGATTTGCTTCCTCAACTCAGCGCGGTCCATGTCTCCTCCTCGTTCGTGCGGGATTGTCAGACTCGCTTAGGCAATCTTGGCATCACCCGGCACGCCTGTCAACAACGGGCCTGCATATTGCATTGGTGCAGTGATAGTGTCAGGGGTTAAGGGAGCAGTGAAAATGTCAGTCTATGAAAGAACTGACAATGAGCGAGAGAGAGGCTAAACGAACG
>VGZY01000074.1 GCA_016872355.1 SAR202 cluster bacterium
CTGAGGCCCGCAGTCCTGCGAGCAAGGCGAAGAAAAGCTCAGGCGGGCAAGCGAGGAGAGGGGCGTGCTGGAGACGGGTCCGTCTCCAGCACGCCCCTCTCCTCGCCCAAGGATCGAAAGCCGGCTCAAGATCACCCTTGGAGATCGAGACTGATTCAACCAAAACCAGTGGTACTGACAAAATCACTGAGCAGTAAGACTGACAAAGTCATTGAGCATTGACATGGAGTAGCACATTCAGGAGCCGCGTTCCTGCGAGTCTAACAGCCCGGTGGATTGTTCGTCAATAGGAGTGGTTTGATATTCTAGACAATTTAACACTATTTAAGCAATTAAGGGGCAAAAGCAGAAGGGCCCCCGAAGGAGCCCTCCCGTCAATTCACGCCCGGTTAGTGACTAGCAGTCGCCGGCGGCAGAAGTCTCAAGCTGCTCGATAATCCTGCCGGAAGTGTTCCAGCAGTAGTAGTATGTCGTCGTAGCAACGGACAGGTAGTCGTCACGCCCGAATCGCCCTGGAGTCTGACGACCCTGAAGGCGTCACGACTCTGACGATCAACGACCAGACCGTCACTACCACGGTCTACAGGCTCCTCACGCCTCCGCGTGACTTCCCTTACTTCACGCGCAAGGGGAGGAAGATGCTCGCCTCCGCAGAGGCGTCCCCATCCAGCGTGGGAGAGGGTGAAGCGGTCACGTACACGATCACCATATGGAACATCAAGGGCAAGACCGTTAACCTCACAGAGGTCCACAGCGTCATTCCCGAAAGTTTCACATACGTTAACAACACTTCGGTGATGCGCAACCACTCGGCCGCCGTGATATCCACGTCCAATCCGTCTGAAGATGACAGTGAGCTTACCTGGGACGCCCCGAACGGCACCAGGATTCTGGCGAACGAAAGCGCTACGATGGTGTTCAACGCCCTCGCCGCTGACGAGCCGGGCGTCTACTGCAACGAAGTTTGGTCGGAGCTGGGCGGGAAGAAGAACCGCTCCGGCATGGTCGCGAAGGTCACCGTAGGGGAGACCGAGGAGACACTATGCGAGGGCAAGGTGTTCTCTATCGACAAGCATGTCTCTCCGGATGTCGTCTTCGGAGACACTGAAACAACCTACACCTACACGATCACCTTCACCAATGAAGGGACCGAAGCCCTCAACGTTAAGCGAATTACCGACTACATAAGCGATGACGAGTTCGACTACGTTTCCGGCTCGGTCTCCACTACACCCGCTTCACTGGGAGACGAGCTTGGCGAGCCGGGAGTCAGCAATAAGCAGGGCCAGAAGGAGTTTGTCTGGAACCTCGCCGGAGACGGTATCGAAATAGGGCCTGGCGATGAATGGTTAATCGAATTCCAGGTCACCGGCGAAATGCACCGCGGATACTACAGCAACGAGGTGATCGTCGAGTTCGCCGGCGGAGATAATTTCGAAGACCGGCTCAGCGGCGAGACCGCAATAATAACCGTCATGGACGTCTTCCGCGTCACCGTGGAGACAGAGAACACCACCTATATCTGCGATGTCTGGGTCACCGACGACATCGACGTCGGCCAGGCGCAGACGGTGGACGCCTGCATGGTCGGCCCCAACGGCTCCTTCGCAGGCACGCAGACTCCCACGGCCACGCCCGGCGGGGCCGCCACGGCCACGGCCACGCCGCCCGTTACGCCCACCCCTACCATGACGGCCACGCCGCTCGCCACGCCGACGCCGGGCGGCCCCACGCTGACTCCGACGCCGACGCCGACACATACGGCCACGCCCACGCACACGCCGTCGCCGTCCCCAACCTCGACCGCCACCCCGGTCCCGACGGCGACGCATACACCCACGCCCACGCCGACGCCCCAGCCGGGAGGCTTCGTGTGGCTGGACGACCCCGTGGACATCAGCCTCTCCACTACCGGCAGCTGGCAGACCATCAGCCTGGCAGACCACGTCCCATCGGGCGCTGGCGGCGCCATCGTCGAGGTCCTGAATACCGGCGGCAGCAACCGCAACGGCGTCCTACGCGGCACGGAGGATACCCGCAACTACATGAGCAGCACAAGCTACGGCAGGCTGGAGGCGGAGAACCACACCTGGACCGTCATCAAAATCGACGATGACCGGGAGGTCCAGGGCTACATCAGCCACACGGACGTGGACTTCCGCCTCATCGGCTACACGACAGGGGAAGACCCGTACTACTTCGACACGCCGCCTGACTTCACGCCGTCCACCACCGGCGCGTGGACTAATATAGACGTGTCCCAGTATGTGAGCGACGACGCCACCGCCGCCATTCTGCTCATGTACAACACCTCGAGCAACGAGCGCGACTACGGTGTCCGGGAGACTACGAGCTCCTTCAACACCACGAGCCGCGAAATCAACGCGTACGCATACACAATGTACATCGTTGGACTGAACGCGTCCGGCATATTCCAGGCGCACATGCAGGACACCAACGTCAAGGTCTACCTTGTGGGCGAGATACGTGACTCCATGGTGATGTACGGGGACGACGTAGGCGTCGTTGACCCGTCTACGGGGTCATGGGAGTCAATCGATGCGGATACGTACTCAGTTCCTACGGATGCCAATGGTCTCATTCTCTACGTAGAGAACTCGCACAACAGAAGCGACCGCGCATTCAGCGTCCGCCACGGGAACGGCTCCGATACGGTCACGAAGGACATTGGCGGCAACACTCACGTACAGGCGCCCGTAGGACTGGCCGAAAACAATACCTGGTACGAATACATGGAAAGGGCAGATTTCAACGTATACATCGCGGGATACACACTACCTCCCCCATGAGAACCCTACGATGGTACGTAGTTCTTGTTGTAAGCCGTATTCCGTGCAAAATTAGTCACTGATATGACCGAATCGCCCTTAAACAACCGAAAGCACATCGGAACACGCAGGTCGCAGCGCGGCTCCGCGCTGACGATTGCACTTGCGTTCATGGTCTTCGCCGTGCCTGTTGTCGTCGCGGGTCTCACCCTGGCCAGCACGCTTCTGCTTGACTCCCGCGTCAAGCTTAACGATTTCGAAAGCCAATACACCCGCCTCGGCGCGAGCATACTCTCTCACCACCTGCTCACCCAGGACGCCCCCACCTCCACCACCACGGTATCCTCGGTAGTGCTCAACGGTACTACCGTTACTACCACTATCGTAATGAATGAGGTCCCTCCGGGCTCGCTGACGGTGCCTGCGCCTTCCGAGGCCGGCCGCGAGTTCAGGACCGAAAAGAGCGTCCATCCCACCAGCACAGCGGCAAACGTCGACACGACCTTTACCTACACGATCACTGTCACGAACATGTCCGCCGTCAGCCAGACGCTGACGGGGATGTACGACAACCTTCCGTCCGGCTTTGACTACATCACGGGGTCGTCTTCCGGTGTGACAACTGCCAACCCTACGAAATCGGGGCAGGAGATCAGGTGGCTGGGGCTAAGCACCAGCGTTCCCTCAGGGGATACGGTAACCCAGATATTCCAGGTGACGGCCAGGAGACCGGCGGGAGTCTACTGCAATGAAGCATGGGTCACGCCGGGCGGATATGAGTTCACTACATCCGGCCTCACGGCGGACGTCAAGTTCGGTAGTCCGTCATCACTCGAGTGCCCGGGCAAGTCCGTCCGGTTCTCCAAAGCGGTGAGTCCCAGCGTAGTAGCGGCGGGGACCGAGCATACCTTCCACTACTCCATCTCAATGCAGAACAGGGGTAACTCAACGCTGGTAATGAACAGCATTGAGGACCTTCTGCCGGCGGGGTTCACATATGTGACCGATTCGGCTCAGGGCCTCGTGTTTTCAAATCCCACCCAGACAAGTGAATCCGGACGTACGCGTCTCACCTGGACCGGTTCTTTCAATATTCCGGCCGGCGGGACCGTGACCCAGGAGTTAGATGCCGTCGCCACTCCTGCTGCCGGCGACCACTGGAACGAGGCATGGGGGGACTTCAGCGCTCTGGGTTACACTGCCTACACGTGGCCGTCCGCCCGCGTGGAGGCACTGACTGCTGCTGTATCGACCACAACCGACGGCCACAAGACGTTCCAGTGCGTTATTTGGATCAGAGCAGGTAAAGTAGTCATCAACAGCTGCAACATGCAGTGACCGCCTCTTCTTTCCACAGTGCCCTCGCCGCTCGTATATACTAATCTGTACACTATCCAACATGTATGCGTCGGTAACGGACAATGCGCCTACGATCGGCCATCGCCTCACTCCTTATCGTTCTTCTATCAGTCTCCTGCGGCAGTGGCGCCGAGGAGCCTGGGACCAATGCGCCGGTGCACATCGGTTCCAGGGATGAGCTCATTGCCAGGGCCGCGGAGGCCACCGAGAAGCTGAATACGGACAAGTGGCTGGAGTTCTACGAATTCAAGAGCCCCAGGTCCGTGGAACCCCGCTTCCCTTATGGCCTTCCCGGCGTGCAGCTCTGCACTCCCGACCAGTTCATCTACGACACTAGTGAGCGGCTTGCAAAGCTCAAGTTCGCGAATGGCCTCGACGAGACCGACCGGGTGCAATGGTCCGTTGTGGACGCGACAATTGACAAAAATATCGGCCTTGTAACGATGTCCGTTCAGAACTCCGGGCAGCCAATGGCGATCGATAAAAAGGACTACTTCGGCGAGAACGATACCGGCGTCCGCTGGATCTACCTCGATAACAACTGGTGGCAGGAGGACGAGGACTGGCTTGAGGGGTGCCACGACCAGAGGCTGGGGAACTAGGACAAGGATACTCGCGAGCGCTTAATGAAGATACTTGGAATCGAGACGTCGTGCGACGAGACGGCGGTCGCCGTAGTTGAAGACGGGCGGAAAATACACTCTAACGTCGTCGCCTCGCAGGTCGAAATACACGCAAAATACGGCGGCATCGTGCCAGAAGTGGCGTCGCGCCAGCACCTGCTCACCTTTGTGCCGGTGGTCCGCGAGGCACTGGAGCAGGCGCAGGTTGAGCTCCGCGATCTGGACGGCATAGCAGTCACCAACGGCCCCGGGCTCGCCGGCGCGCTGCTGATCGGCGTGAACGCCGCCAAAGGCCTTGCACTGGCGAACGACATCCCGCTTATCGGCATCAATCACGTCGAAGGGCACATCTACGCCGCGTGGCTGGACGGCGCGGAGCCGGACATCGACCCCGGCTTCCCCCTCATGGTGCTGATCACATCGGGCGGACATACGGACCTGGTGCTGATGCGCGGGCACGGCGACTACATCCTCGTCGGCCGAACGCGGGACGACGCGGCGGGCGAGGCGTTCGACAAGGCGGCGCGGGTCCTCGGGCTCGGCTTCCCCGGCGGCCCGGCGATCCAGCGGGCCTCCGCAAAGAGCACTACTCGCGAGCAGCCGTTCCCTCGCCCACGGATCAAGGACTCGCTGGACTTCAGCTTCAGCGGTCTCAAGACGGCGCTATTGCGCCGCGCCGAGGAGAAGGGGTGGTACCCGCCTTTTCAGGGCCGGGAGTTGAGCGAGGAGGAGGTGGCCGGCGTCGCTGCGGCCTACCAGGAGGCGCTTGTGGACTCGATGGTCGGCAGGACTATTGAAGCTGCGGAGAGGCACCGCGCAAGGGGAATCGTGCTGGGCGGCGGTGTGGCCGCGAACGCGCTCCTGCGGAAGGAGATGGCCGCAAGGTCTCCGCTGAAGGTTATCGTCCCGCGGCCAGGACTGTGCACGGACAACGGGGCGATGATCGGCGGGGCAGGGTGGTTCCACCTTCGCAATGGCGCGCGCCACGAATGGGATATGGACGTCATCCCCGGCCTGAAGATCGGCTAGCGGGGGGCGAAAACGATGACCGGGGCGGCCGGGGCCGGCGGTTTGGGGTGGAGCATCTCGCCGCGCGTCTCGAACAGCTTGTTGGCGAAGGCGTAGACGCTTTCCGCCGCATCGTGGTCCACGGCCACCTGCAGCTGCGAAGAGCCCGCGCGGATAGTCGCCTGGAGCGACGATGGCGCAAACATCTGGTCGACGATCAGGTAGATTCCCATTGCCGCGATAATGACGGCTGCGACGACGTCCAGCACGTCGACGTTCCACACCCGCCAGACGGCAATTGCAACAATGAACGCAACCGCGCCCCAAACGTAGCCGCCGAAGCTGTTCGGTCGGTGGTCCGCTACTTCGAAGGCGACCACATCGGCCAGGGAGACGAGAACGCTCTCACGGGACTTGCTGGCTGCCCGAACGTGCATTACCCTGCGGTTCGTAAGCACCAGGAGTTCAGCGGATGTGGCCGCCTCTTTGGATTCCTTGCTCCCTTTGGGCTTCTTCTTGAGGTCCAGTGTGGTCGCGACCTGCTCGCCGTCCATCAACCGGACTTCGGCGAACCCAATCTCTTCGAGTGCCACGTCTCTTGTCCTCCGCCAGGCCGGCAGTGCGCCGGCGGCATGCTGATGTTACCACGGCGCAAGCGCAACTCCAAGCTGGGGCGAGCTGCCTGGCCCCGGCCTCACCCCGCCTTTGTCCTGGACACGTGGATGACTCCCTCCACGCCCTCCAGCTTGGAGAAGAGGCGGCTAAGCTGGTCTATGCCTACCACGTAGACTGTCAGGGTGATGATGCTGACGTCCTGCTGCTCCTCGGTGGCGGCCATGGCGATGTTGATGCCTTCTTCGGAGACCAGCGCCGTAATATCTCGCAGCAGGCCCACGCGGTCCCAGGCTTCAATGCGCACGCGCACGGGGTAGAGTGTCTGCGCCTTGCCCCAGCTTACGGGCACCAGCCGCTCCACCTCGGACTCGTTAAGGATGTTAGGGCACGAGTTGCGGTGCACGGTGACGCCGCGCCCGCGCGTGACGTAGCCGATAATCGCGTCCCCGGCAATGGGGTTGCAGCACCGCGCCATGCGTGTGAGCAGGTCTCCCACGCCCAGCACCTGAATACCGGAGGCGGGACCGACCAGGGGTACCACAACCGCGTGCTCCTCCGGCGGCTTCGCCTCCTGGGCCGTAACCTTGCTGATCACCTGCGAAATGGCAAGCGACCCGTTGCCCAGCGCGGCGTAGAGGTCGTCCGGCGAGTCCATCTTCATCAGCTTGGCGACGTCAGTGTCTTCCAGGCTCAGGTTCAGGCGGCGGAACTGCTTGTTGAAGATGTCCCGGCCGATCTGGATGTTGGCCGTCTTCTCCTGCCGGTTGAACCACTGCCGGATCTTCTCCCGTGCGGAGGCGGTGCGCACGTACCCGAGGTTCTGGTTGAGCCAGTCCAGGCTCGGCCCGCGCACGGTCTTGCTCGTCATGATCTCCACGGTGTCGCCGTTTGAGAGCTGGTAGTGCAGGGGAACGAGCTTGCCGTTCAGCTTCGCTCCGATGCACCTGTGGCCGACGTCTGTGTGAATGCGGTATGCGAAGTCCAGCGGCGTCGCGCCGGCGGGGAGCTCCTTCAGCTCACCCTTCGGGGTGTAAACGAACACCTGGTTCTTGAAGATGTCTGTCTTGAAGGACTCAACGAACTCCTCGGCGCCGCTGACGTCGCGCTGCCACTCCAGGATCTGGCGCAGCCATCGCATCTTCTCCTCGAAGCGCACGTCCGAAGTGCCGCCCTCCTTGTACAGCCAGTGAGCGGCCACCCCGTATTCGGCCAGGTGGTGCATCTCGTGGGTCCGAATCTGCACCTCCACGGGCAGGGCGTCCTCGCACAGCACCGCGGTGTGGAGCGACTGGTAGAGGTTGTCTTTGGGGTTGGCTATGTAGTCGTCGAACTGGCCGGGCAGAGGCCGCCACTTGCTGTGGATTACGCCGAGCGCCGCGTAGCAGTCCTGAACCCTTTCCACGAGGACGCGCAGCGCGAACAGGTCATAAATATCGCCGATCGTCCGGTTTTTGGTGGCGTAGGACTGCGCCTTCTTGTAGATGCTGTAGATGTGCTTTGGCCTGCCGTAGACTTCGGCCTCGATGCCTGCCTTTTCGAGCTCTTCTTCGAGCATCATCCGCACGCGGTCGATGTACTTTTCCCTCTCGACGCGCTTTGTCGAGAGCATTTTGGAGATCTCTTTGTAGGCTTCAGGGTTGAGGTGCTGGAAGGCCAGGTCTTCGAGCTGCCATTTGATCTCCCAGATGCCCAGGCGGTGGGCGAGGGGAGCGTAGATGTCCAGAGTCTCCTGCGCGATGATCTTGCGCTTTTCCTCCGGCATCCACTTGAGGGTGCGCATATTGTGCAGGCGGTCCGCCAGCTTGATGAGCACAACGCGGATGTCCTCGGCGAGCGACATCAGCATCTTGCGCAGGCTGGCGGCCCGGGCCATGTTGTCGTCCGGAGTGCGCGTGGTGGACATGCCAAGGCCGTGCTCCGCCGCCAGAAGCTCAGTCTTGGTCAGCTTTGTGACACCGTCCACCAGCCTGGCCACGTCGTCGCCGAACTTCTTAGCCAGCTCCTCTTTGGGGACGTGGCAGTCCTCCATCACATCGTGAAGGAGTGCAGCGGCGAGGGCGTTGGGGTCGAGTTTCAGCTGCGCCAGGTACAGCGCGGTCTGGAGCGGGTGCTCGATGAAGGGCTCGCCAGACTTCCGCATCTGGCCGTCGTGGGCCTTGGCGGCGTACTCGTACGCCTCCTTGACGATCTTCATGCGGTCTTCGGGAAGGTACTCCGCAGCCTTCGAAATGAGCGTGTCAACTGCGGTTGTCATGTATACCTCCGGGCTATCTCCCCAGTATATCGTCGCACCTACTGCACCGCAATTTGCGCAACCCCGTGGTATCCTAATATCTGCGTTTCCAGACTTACCCTACCACCCAGGACCCTACCATGCCGCAGCAGTTCCAGGCCCCCCGAGGCACGTCCGACGTCCTCCCCGAGGACCAGAAGTACTGGAGATACATTCAGGCCAAGGCCGAGGAGACGGCCGCCCGCTTCGGGTATGAGCGCATCGACACCCCGATGTTCGAGGATGCGAAGCTGTTCGTCCGCGGCGTCGGCGAGACGACGGATATCGTTGAGAAAGAGACCTACACCTTCGAGGACCGCGGCGGCGACATGGTCACGCTGCGGCCGGAGGGCACCGCCCCGGTCTGCCGGGCGTACCTGGAGCACGGAATGCAGAACCTGCCGCAGCCGCTGCGCCTTTACTACATTCTGCCGATGTTCCGCTACGAGCGGCCCCAGGCCGGTCGCTTCCGCCAGTTCCACCAGGTGGGCATGGAGGCCATCGGCGATCCGGGCGCCTCGATTGACGCTGAGGTGATAGAATTCGGCTGGAGGCTGCTGAGGGCGCTCGGGCTGAACGATATCGCGCTGGTGCTCAACTCAATTGGCGACCCAAACTGCCGCCCGGCGTACCTGAGGAGGCTCAAAGAGTATTACCAGGGGCGGGTGGGCGAGATGGTGCACCAGGACTGCAAGCGCAGGCTCGAGCGTAATCCGCTGCGACTGCTGGACTGCAAGCAGGAGGCATGCCGGCCGCTAATCGCCGGTGCGCCGAACAGCATCGATAACCTTTGCGCGGAGTGCGCCGCACACTGGGAAAAGCTCAAGACGCACCTGGCCGCCATCGGCATCAGCTACACGATCGACAACCGGCTGGTCCGCGGGCTCGACTACTACACCCGCACTGTTTTTGAGTTCATCCCGCCAGTTGCAGGGAGCCAGAGCACGATTCTCGCTGGAGGCCGGTACGACGGGCTCATCCAGGAGCTGGGCGGGAAGCCCACGCCCGGCATCGGCTTCGGCATGGGCATTGAGCGCATCATCCTGAACCTCAAGCGCGTGGGCGCTCTCTCTGAGGTGAAGCCGCAGACGAAAGTACTCGTCGCACACATGGGGGAAGCGGCGATGCAGGCCGCAATGCCCATCGCGTCCGGCCTCCGCGACAGTGGCATTACGGCAGTGCTGGGCCCTGCGGGCCGGAGCCTCAAGAGCCAGCTACGATACGCCCAGTCCATCGGCGCCACGCACGCCGCAATCCTCGGCGATGAGGAGCTTGCGAAGGGCGTCGTCGTGCTGAAAGACCTTTCCCTGGGTGAGCAAAGGGAAGTGGAACCGTCCGGCGTCGCATCTGCCCTGGAGGCAGCCAAGCAGGCGGTCTAGCGACAACCCGCCATACCTAATGCGCAGAGTGCTTCGTCCCACCGTTCGTAGCGGCGCTCATGATTTTCGCCTGCCCGCCTGCTTCGAAGACCAGCTTGCGCGTGGGGAAGGCGATCTCGATGCCTTCCTGGTTGAAGCGCTTGTGCAGCGCCGGGATGTAGGCGTCCCTTATCGCGAACTGGGAACCGAAGTCCTTCGCGCGAAACACAGTGTTGAAGTTGATGTTGGAGTCCCCAAACTCGAAGAACCTCACGACGGGCGTGAATGCCTTCACCGCTCCAGGCTGCTCCTCCGCCACCTTCGCCGCCACCTCGAGGGCCACTTTGCGCACATGTTCCAGGTCACTGGAGTAAGAGACGCCGCATGGCACCACCATGGCCACCTCGGAATTGGGCGCCATGTAGTCAGTTACGATGCTGTCCGCCAGCTTGCTGTTCGGGATGATGACGATGTTGTTCAGCGGGGTCAGGATCTTCGTCGTGCGCCAGCCGATGTCCTGGATCGTGCCTGTCGGACCGCCTTCTATCTGGATCATGTGTCCCGCGCCAAGCCTGCCATCGGAGACCAGGTAGGCGCTCGCAATGAAGCTGCTCAGTGTCGGCTGGAGAGCGAGCGCCACTGCAAGACCGCCGATGCCCAGGCTCGCCATCAGCGGGCTCACCGAAACACCCAGGGTGTCCAGCGCGATCATCAAGGTCACGGCGTAGATAATCGCAATCACGACTCGTTGCGCTATCGGGAGTAACCGGTCGTCCAGGTCGGACTCTGTCCTTGATGCAACCTCTGTGCTGTACCACTTGCCGAACGCCGATACGACCCGGTGCAAAGCAAAGCCCGCCGTGAAGATAAGCACGGTCCGGAATACCGCCTCAAGGGTGCCCTGGTATGCGTCTAAGCTCTTGATGATCGTCAAAGCGGCGTACGTGTTGACTACGACTACCAGGAGGGTGATGGGTGACCTGAGGGCGTGTACGACAAGGTCGTCCAGGGTAGTCTTCGTCTTCTTCGTTATCTGGTGCAGTACGCCCTCGAACACGAAGTTGACGATACGTGAGACAAGGAAGGAGGCGGCGAATACGCCGAATGAGAACGCTATCTCGTAATACCAGTGGTCGTGGATGAACTCGGGCAGCATCGTTGTCCTCGCCGTTACGCCTGCGTGTCCCGCAGGCCGGGCAGCACAAGAGAATACACCTAAAGCGCGATTCGCACAATGCCTATCATGAATGAAGTTTCACGGGAAGGTGTGGTATCCTGCGCCGCAGAATTCTTCCGCGCGAGGTGACTTGTGGCTGCCGCACCTTCCATAACCGCTTCCACCATCGCGGCGCCGCCTGCATGGGCGCTGCTCCAGCGCGCCATCTTCGACAACACGGGCCGGTCTGTAGAGCTCTTCATGCAGAAGTACACCGAGCGCAACGGCAGCCCATACTATGCCGACGATATGGACGATCTGTACGAGTGCGCTTAAAACTGGGGCCACTTCTATGCCCTCGGCGGCGGCAAGGATACCCTGGACCGTGCCCTCAGGTTCTGGAACGCCGTGACCCGATGGGGCGACAGCAGCTATGCGAGCCGCCCCAGGCACCCGCACTGGATGCGCGGCAATGTCCGGGAGGATTTCAAGCAGCAGCTAACGAACGAGTACTGGAACACAGCTCGGCCGCATGGGGCTGAGTGGCACCACCAGGGAGAGGCCAACCACTCCTTCTACGGCTTCGGCCTGCCGGACCCTACCATCTCGGAGAACGTCCGCCGCGCCAGGCGCTTCGCGGCGATGTTCATAGGTGAAGACCCATCCGCGCCGAACTGGGATGCGAAACACAAGATAATTCGCTCGCCGATGCACGGCAGCACCGGCCCGTACCTCAAGACCAACGTGGAAGAGGTCGCGTGGTGGCTTATCGGTGGGATGCCGCCCACGTCCGGACCCAGGTACGGTCGCCGGGCCTCCCTCAACCCGTGGATAGACGACCTATCGCTCACCTGGTATGAGGACCCGGCACTGGCTGCAAAAATCGTCAAGCTGTTCGAGGACGTCGTTCTGAACGGCGACATCGCCAACAACCTGGCCGCCACCGGGCTTGTGACCAACGTATACCTGTATACAGGCGACGACAAGTACAAGCAGTGGGTGCTGGACTACACGGAGGCGTGGATAGACCGAGCCAAAAAGAACGGCGGCGTCATCCCGGACAACGTCGGACCCACCGGCAAGCCGGGCGAGCAGCGGAAGGGCGAGTGGTGGGGCGCCCTGTACGGATGGCAGTCGCGCGGGTTCAAGCAGATAGCCCATGGCATGACCATCGCCGTCGAGTGCGCGCAGCTCCTGACCGGAGACAGCGGCTACTTGGAGTTCCTGCGGTCTCACATCAACCTGCTGCTGGAACACTCTATGAAGGGTGAGGACGGCCAGCTTCTCACACCGATGAAGTACGGCAAGATCCCGGCGGCAGACCAGGTAGCTGCACAGCACGCTGTGCAGCAGGGCAGGCCCAAGGAAGCCCCAGGCTGGTTCGAGCACGCTCCTATCGTCGTCCAGGAGGCAGTCGCCCTATACCATGCATCGATGTCCAGGCAGGACTATGAGCTGATCGCCCGCATCCGCTCGGGTGACGTGCGGCGGAAGTGGGACGGCGTTAAGTCGGAGGGTGAGAAGAACGCCGGCGACTCCGAGATGTGGCGCTTCCAGTACTACGACGGCAAGCTTCCAAACTGGCCTGAGCGGTTGATGGAGGCCGAGCTGGCATCACTCAATCGCGTCTACCATAGCATGGTGAACGACCACCGCGACGTAGAGACGATTATTCGCGAAAACCGGTTTGCATTGCAGTCGCAGTGCGTCGCCACCAAGGGCCTTATCCAGATGACGATGGGTTGCCCTCAACCCGTGTACAACGGCGGCCTGGTGCAGGCCACCGTGCGCTACTTCGACGCGGACCGCGCCCGCCCCGGCCTGCCGCAGGACGTTGCCGCGCTTGTGGACGAGCTGTCCGGAGATAGGGTAGGGGTGCAGCTGGTGAACACGAGCCGGTCGGAGACGCGCCGCCTGATAGTGCAGGCGGGAGCGTACGGGGAGCACGCGTTCACGGAGGGGGGGCTGGGGTCATTGACCGAAACCAGCACCCAGCACTCAGCGCCCAGAACCCTGCGCCAGTGAACGGCAAGCATTTCGAGGTGGTACTGCCGCCATCGACCGCCATTCGGATCAGCGCCGGCATGAAGCGCTTCGTGAACAGGCCTTCCTACGCCTTCCCGTGGCACGGCGATACGATTCCCGTGCCATTCCAGTAAGTCGCGACCCCTTGTAGAGACGTCCCGGCGGGGCGTCTCCACAAGGGAAATGCCACCACGTGATGTATAATGTGATGTATAACAGGAGGCGCAGATGGGAAGAATGGTGCGGAAGCAAATATACATCGAGCCTGAGCACGAGGAGATCCTCAAGCGGCGGTCAAAGGAGCTTGGCATCAGCGAGGCCGAGCTGATTCGCCGCGCCATCGAGTCGGTGGGCGGCGGCGCTGCGCGGGTCTACAGCGATAAGGACGCGTGGCAGGAAGAGATCGATTTTATGAACGAACGCAGAAAGATGCCTGCCGGCCGGGTTCGGACGTGGACCCGTGAGGATATTTATGAAGAGCGCCTCTCCGGGATTTCTCGTAGACACTAATATCGTCGTCTACGCATACGACACCGGCGAGGGGGAGAAGCAGGTCCGGGCTCAAGCCATACTCACCCAGCTTGAAGAACTTGCGCTCGGTTCTCTGAGCGTTCAGGTCCTTGGGGAGTTTTTCAATACGGCTACCCGTAAATTGGACTTTCCCCTTTCCCAGAGCCAGGCGGAGCAAAGGCTGTTCAATTTCGTGGACCGCTGGCGAGTCTTCGATCTCACCCCTGCCACTGTCCTGGAGGGCGTTCGCGGCGCGCGGAGGTACCAGCTCTCGTACTGGGACGGGCTCATCTGGGCCACGGCCAAGCTCAACGGCGCGCGATGCGTGCTCTCTGAAGACTTCAGCGACGGCCTCCTGCTGGAGGGCATCCGCTTCCGCAACCCCTTGCTTCCATCCTGCTCGCTGGTGTAGCCTTCCTATCGCCTGATCGCTCAAATGTCCCCTATGAAGCCGGTGTTCTATCTGCGAATGGGGGGGGGGTGCTCGCAACACGTACCCTAGGCCATCCAATGCAGTTCCAGCTCAAGCGCGTCATACTCTTTTGCAACGATATTGAGAAGGTGGCCGAGTTCTACGAGCAGAAGCTCGGCCTCAAGC